>JAJRBU010000056.1 GCA_028679315.1 Methanoregulaceae archaeon | reverse complement strand
ACCGTGAGAAAGATTTCATCACCGTTTATTTTTTATAACTCCTGCCATTCTATTATGTACGACCGTCCCCTCCCCGGTGCCGGCCTCCTTCCTATTCGATCCAGTGCAGGACGTCCCGTATGACGGACCATCGGGGCGTTTGATGCCCGGTGTCTTTCCCGAGCACCCAGTACTGGTACTTTTTATCGAGCGATCCGTATTGCTCTTCCATGTCGAGCCAGTAATTGAGAAACATCAGTGAGGCATCGTCGCAGCCTTTGGAGACCGCATAGACGCACGTGGTCTTGTAGGTGTCAGAGGGTTGCAGGATCGCGATATCGTAGAAGGGGTGCAGCAGGGTCATGGCCGTCCCCATCTCGGCAGTGGTCAGGAGGACATCGGCCTCGGTCTGGTTGAAGAACTGCTCCGGGGAATCGAGGGGAATGAGGGTCGCCTCGGGAAAGAGCCTGCTCACGGTCTGGGTGTATTCTGACCCGGCAATAATCCCGATCTTCAGGCCTTTCATCTGGGCCACCTCTTCCAGCTGTTCGAAGTCGTCCTTTCTCTCATCCCTGGTAACGAAGGCCAGGTGAAGGTCGAGATAAGGGGAGGTGAACCTCGCATCGTCAACGATTCCCGGGACCAGGACCACGCCGGACATCACGATATCGCAGCTCCCGTTGTTGACCCGGTCAAGGAATGTCCCCTGGTCCATGGGGATGAACTCGATGCGGGAGACGTTCAGGGTCCTCGCCAGGTCGTAGGCCATCTGGATATCATAACCGACCAGCTCCCCATCCCTGTTGAAGTAGGCAAGCGGCATCATGTCCGGATTGTACCCGACCCGCAGGAGATCCCTGCTCTTGATCTGCCGTAACAGGCTGCGGTTCTCGAGAGCAGGTGAGGTAGCCTGGACCAGGGGTACCTCAGAATAGTTCCGGTAGATTGTCGTTATCAGGGGCTGATCGACGCTCGCTCCCGTGGCCTCAGGGGGCATCTTCATGCTCAGAATGGTATCATCCCCCTGCGAAGAATTAGCCAGGAGCGAGGTGAATCCCAGATTGAGTCCTACGACGGTAGTCGATAATACGACGACGACGATGACGATGGAGATCAGGGCCCGCTTCATCCTGAGTCCGCCAATGCCGGTGAGGAACGCCGTACAGATGGCGGACAGGGAGAACATGGACATGCAGGTCAGGGCCGAGGCAAAATAGACGTGGAACGGGTTGGAGATGAGATAGAGCTGCAAGGCATCGGCGGGCAGCCTCATCTGCTCGAGAATGAACTGGAGGGAGAGCTTGGGGGACCCAAAGAGGCTGGGAACCCCGACCAGGGCCAGGTAGGCCTGCTCCTGAATCCCGAACGGATCGCCGTAGAACCAGGCTGTGAACAGGACGAAGAGGAGGACGATGAAGACCCCGAGAGACGGGATGGTGTATGTCAGGGGGATCAGAATACCGCTGTATGCCTTGGCTTTCTCTTCGGTGCGGGGTTCCCTGAAGAGGCTGGCGACACCATCAGTCAGCAAGGGGATGGTGATGAAGACATGGGACGTCGAGAATCCCATCAGGACCCCCTCTTTGGCAGCAGAGATGATCTCCCGAAAACTGAACGGAGTCAGGCTGTAGGTCAGCAGGGGCAGGATCAGGAGGACCAGGAGCACCGCGATCACGACGGTGGTGATCAGATATACCTGGATCTGGAGAAACTGCGTGAAGGTGAGGGTTGAAAAAGTGCTTGCCGAGATGGCAAAGATGCCCAGGGGAACGATCTTCATCATCATCCTGGTGATTTTGGAGAGGGTGGTGCTGAGACCCTCGATCATGTCGACAAAAGGCCGGTTTCTTTCATCGCCTATCAGCGCGAACCCGAGCAGCAGGCAGAAGAGCACGATGGCTGGCATGAGCCCTTCCGAGAGGGAGAAGAACGGATTGGAGGGTATGAAGAGGTCGATCAGATTGGTCTCTTCCGCACCCGGGGATTCTGTGGTGCTGAAGAGGGAAGTGTTCTGGACGGCCGGAAACGCGAACTGCATGAAGAAGAAGATGAGCACACCAAGGAACCAGATCAGGAGCAGGATAGCCGCTACGGTTTTGAGGAATTTTTTGGCATCCTCGTGGCCGATGCTGCCGATACCCGTGACAATGAAAATGATGACGGAGGGGATGATCGTCACCTGCATCAGCCCGATGAAGATGTTGCCGAAGGGCTCCAGGATCTGAGCCGGTTCTCCGAAGAACAGTCCGACCAGGATTCCCGCGATGAGGCTTGCAAAAACCTGTACGGTAAAACTTATCTTCGGCATGTTCATCCTGCTGCCTCCGGATAGAATCCATGCTGGAGGGAGGTACCGTCTCCCCGTTCACGTGACATCGGGATGGTAGGGAATATATGCTGGATTAGGCTACAACAGGACATAAATCTCTGGATGTATTGATGAAAGTAATTCGATATGCGGTATACAAGGATTGATACCAATTGCTACGATACGAGGTAAGGATCATGCTCGAGGATAAGCATTAGTTTATTGGTCAGATTCTGAACCACATGGTTCATTTCTGAACCAATAGGTGATAATCGTTTCACGAGGGCTAAGATTCCCGGCACCCATTCTCCCTATTGGATCGTTTCCTTCCCGGAACATACCGCTATCAGATACCAATCTCATGGGAAAGAAAATTCTTGAAGGGAATATTAAAAGGAACTCATAATTTCAAAGAAAGGTTTCCTTTGCCTGGAATCATCCGGTCAACCGGGCACATGCTTTGAACAGGGAAAAAGGTACCTACCAAGCGCCAGCGAATAACCGGATCAGGACGCATCACCGGAGGGTCTGCACGATCTCGTCAGGTACGATAAGGTCAAAGATCTCATGGATCCCGGCCCGGGCATCGTCAAACCAGTTCAGTACGCTGTCACCGGAGACAAACCTGGCCATTCCCTCAGTGTTCATCGTGAATATCAGGGTCCATCCCGGCTTTTCAGGCCTATTGTGAATGGAACGGATTGACCCTGCAGTGCCTGGAATATTCGTGCTGGTCAGCACGATTTCATGTTGTGTATTGTTGAGGTAACACTTGAATCTGCCGGAGAGCAAATGTTCGATATCGTCGGTTCCGGGCAGAGTCTTCCCGCGAACGACAGGTATCAGGTCGGTATACCTGAGCATGCACCCGGTAATACGGGAGATATCACCTGCCCCGGCGATCATATCCCTGATCCCGTCCCTGATACGCGGCCAGCCCGGGTAGGGCGGCGGGATCGTCAGGGATACTGGTTCAGCGTCAGATCCGCAGGTGCAGCGACAGAAGACTTCCTCGACCGGTGACCGGGAGAAGGAATGGGGCGGCGGATGTTCTCCATCAGATAATATCAATGGCAATCAGCTCTTCGAGTTCCTCTTCTTCCTCATCCTCTCTCTTTCGTCGTTTTTTTGAAGATTGAGGAGCAGCATTCGAGGCAAAGAGTGCCTTCAACCAGTCGAGCAATCCGATAGACCACACCTCCCTTACCTTTGAATCGGCTCTTTACTGTTTATTCTTATGCTCGATCCGCACCTGGAGCATTTAATCCGGACGGGTCTCCTTGATCTCTCGATAAGGGACAGTTTCGAGCCCATATAGGTCCACTCATGACCACATCGGCGACATTTCACCCGGATGCTTGTCAACATAACCAGTCCACTTCCACTCCATTGTGAATCCCCTGTTGGCCAAGGTAATCAGCACTCAGTGAGAGAAGAGAAAATGGGGATCTCTGCAGGGGGTGAAAGTGGGTCTCACATCAGGAAATGATAACTGCCTGGTGAATTTTTTCTTTCAATTTTTGAAACTGGAGAGAACCATTTTGTAGAGAGAGGGTAAGTGTAGATCGGCGGTTCTTCCCAAGAGAGTGGGGGTGCCTTGTACAGCGCGTAAGTAGTCCCCATTTCTGAGGAGCTGCCACCTCCTCCAACTCATGGAATACTTTTCTTACCTTTCACATGAATCGCGGCCGTATATTCTTTGTGCATCCAGTATCTCCATGGGATATCTCAAACAGGATGTTTTCTCTTCAAACCAGGTTCTATCACCGATAAGAGCACCCCTATTGATGACCACAACGTACTCACTTATTTCCATTCTCCAACCTCCAAAAGCGGGATCTCTCTCATCCTCCCCTTCGTATCCGCGGATATTCTGTGGACCGTCAGCTATTGGGCGGGGAGGGTTGTGTCATGAGTGGCGTTCCTCCTTGATGATATCCCCTGGCTACATCGGGACATATTTCTCATGCAGGTTATTCGAGTATTTTCCAGAAAGAATCCTTGCGGATGATCTTCCCCTGATCAAACTCAAGCAGATCAACCCCACGCACTTCAATG
>JAJRBU010000179.1 GCA_028679315.1 Methanoregulaceae archaeon | reverse complement strand
CCACGAACGCCCGTCCCGGTTATCGCCAGAGAATGACAGCCGGTCGATGATCGTCCCCCCCTGGACATACTTCTCGTTCGGGTCAAGCACCCGGTCGGAGCGGAACGCACCCCCGCTCGAGTACGGGGGGTCGGTGATCACCCCGCCGATGCTTTCGTCCGGGAGGGTCAAGATACCGGCCAGGGCGTTTCCTGTGAACAGTTGCACTTCCGGGGTGATCTCTTCGCTCTTAAACATGGGCGTCTTCTTCTGAGTTCGCGACCTCTTCGAGTCCGGCCTTGATCCGGTCAAGTTGGAATTGAGTCCGGTCAATATCCTTGAAAAATCCACGAACGAAAAGGTCGGCGATCCGCATCGAGATTCGCCGGATTTCGTTCAGGGTCTCGTAGAGTCGGGAGAGTTTCACCTGTAGCGGGGGTTCTTGATCTTCCTCCTGGCTGGGGTCCGCAGGTCGCTCCCGGCTAAGCTGTTCGAGGTGTAGTTCGGGGGAGAGAGAATCCGGGAGATATTCCGGCAGGTCGGGGTGGGCGACCGTCCGGTTCATGTTCTGAGCAAGCCAGTCTGCAGTCGGGGGGACTCCGTGATTGACATCGGTCTGAACCGCCGCAAGTTCCAGGGCTTCGTGGGGATCGTCCGCATGAGACGCAACCGCGAAGTGGTCAAAGGGGAGCACGTCGGAATATCGCCGGATGTCCTCCAGGTCATGCTTGCGGATAACGTCCGACCAGTAGCGGATTGTACGGGGGGAGGCGATCCCTTTCGTGGCTAAACTCATAAAGTCGTAAACGTCCATGATCGAAACCGGGGGGCGGAGCTGGCCAGGGTATAGTTTGGCATACTTCGGGAAGTGGGAAAAGTTCCCCGATTTCACAGCGTCGATTAAGACCATCGTCTGTTCGGCGATATCGAATTTATCCCGGTTCGATCGGTCTCCCATTGAGCGGAGCCATTCCAGGAATTCGTCGGGGAAGAGGTCGAAAAGTGCCTTGACGCCGGGGGTGATCGTTGAAAGTGTGCTCATGTAATTAGACTCCTTTGACAAGTTTCATCCACGCTGGACGCGTGTCTGGTTTTTCCCCATGATAAAGGGGAGGGGCCGGGGTGACAGTCTTCCCGGTGTCAACGTCGGTATAGCGGGGTTCGTACTGGCGACCTTCGTCCCCGACCTTTGCTCCCAGGTCTTCACAGGACTTGCAGGGGACACCTGGAGACGATAGGACTTGACCGCACCAATCACACCAATGCATCCCTTCACCGGCTTTTTCGGATTGCGGGATCCTGATCCCTTTCGCGCCGGGGTCGGGGGGAACGTTGGCGGTATGCACGACTCCACCCATGAGAACCGCGCCCGATGTCAGGTCGGCGTCGGTCTGGTTTCGGGAGGCTTCGGGGTGTCCTGCCTGACATTTCGCTAGGAGGATTGAGAGGGGTCGATCCTTTTCGGGGGAGTTGACCCATCCCCAGGCAAGGTTGGCGATTTCGTTCGCTTCAACGGTAAACCCATCCCTGGGTGTCCAGTGGTTCTTCCCGTCCGGGTCGGTCGATTTCGTCGATCCGATCCAAGAGTACAACGCCAGGATTGCGAGGGGGTCGAGTTCGTTCGTGTGCAGTTCGTGTAGGGGCATCGCCACGTTCCCGAAAATGAACCCATACACGAGTCGACGGCGAACGTCGGTCAGGTCGTTCTTCGAGGGTTCGCCGTCCGGGGAGTCTTCGGTCTCTTCGAAGTGGACAAGGTTTAGGTTCTCCCGCAAATGGATCTGGACGGATTTCCGCACCTTCGCCATGGTTTCGGGGTCGGGGATTTCGATCTTCGTACCGTCGGGCCGCTGGCCTGTCAGATAGGATAGAAGTCGGGCTCGGATTGTAAGGGGTGAGTAAACGGTCATAGTCGGTCTCCTTTATTTCGCGTAATCGGTCATAGAATAGGCGTTCAGGTCGATCTTCTTCGCCTGAGCGTTCAAAAGTCGGGGAGTGTTCGAGTCGTTGATCAACTCGAATTGATACCGGGAGGATTTCAGGTGGCGCCCTTTCACGAACCGGCAGGTGACGATGTCCGGGCGGGATTCTTCGTTGGTGATGAACATCACGGTGTCCCCGTCGTGCAATTGCTGACCCGATCCACGCATGTTCCCCATTTTTGCCGTCCCTGAGTCCATCCCGGTTTTGATCACCGAAGAGATTCCAACTACCGCAACGTCGAACACCTTCGCCGTGTTTTTCAGTCGCGCCGTGACCATCGAAGTCGCCTGGGTTTCGTCCAGCCGTCGGTCGGTCATCATGAGCGCCTGGGCGACTAAGAAGAGATAATCGACACAGACAAAGTCGAACGTGATCCCGTTGGCTTTCATCCGGGCAAGTTCGGAGTCGATGTAATCGGGAGTCGGGTTGCCGGTTTCGTCAACGTACAGCCGGTTACTGGAGAGGTTCGAGATTGTGCCATAGAATGAGTGCCAGTCTTCGTCGGTGATGAATCCGGTCTCCAGGTTTCGGAGGTTGATCGATCCTTCGACCGCGACCGTCCGGAGTGCCAGTTCCCGGTTTTTCATTTCAGCGGTGAAAAATGCGCCGGTGTATCCCTGGTCGGGGTTGGTCGCATAGGTTGCCCCCTGAGTGACGAAACGGGTCTTGCCGATTCCAGGTTCACCGGCGACGATCATCAGTTGCGCCTTTTGCCACCCACCAGTGATCCGGTCGTAATCCACGAACCCGGTCGGAATTCCGAAAATCTCCTGGGGGTGTTCCGCCCGTTCGTTTACGCCGTCGATCATTTCCTCCATCGTATCGACAAAAAGGGTGAGTCCCTTCCCCTTGCGGGGGGTTTTGTCGGTGATCTCCTGGACGATCCGCGACACGTCTCCCTGGATCGCCTCCCCTGAGTATGCCAGTTTTACCAGTTCTCCGGCCTTCTGGATAACTCCCCGGCGGTATGCGTTTTCGACGATCTCAGTCTCGTATTCCTGCCAGTGGCGGGGAGTGGGAACGATCGTCAACGTCTCCAGCAGTTCCTGGAAACGCACCTGGGACTGTCGCTTTTCAAGTTGCGCGTGGACGGTGACGGGGTCGATCTCCCGGCTTTCCTTCTGGAGTTCGAGAATCACCCGCCAGATTTCCTGGCGTCCGATGTCGAAAAAGTCCCCCGGCAATAAACGCGCCTGGGGGATAAGTTCCGGGTCTATAAGCATCGATCCCAAAAATGATTTTTCAGCTTCCGGGTTGTGGGGCAGTTTGTCGGTCATAGTCGGTCGGGTCTCCTGTTGTAATTCGTATTATATCAGAGTTCTTTCGCCTGTCAAGGATTTTGGCAAAGTTTGCCAAAACTATAACTGAGACACGCCGGGAACGAAGTCGACGAAACCAGTCGATGGGTTCGGGTCGATCCCTGGACGGTAACCGTCGGGGATAGGCTTCGGTAAGATGTTCGGCCATAGTTCCCTGATTTGATCAAACGACGGGATGTCGCCTTTCATCCCCCGCCAGTCCGACCGTCGCCACCATTTCATAAAGCTGTCGAGACGTTCGAAGAAGGACTCCCCCTGCCCGACCGCCCACGAGAGCCATTCCCGGTTCGCCGGTCGATCCCAAACGGGGGTCTTGTTTAGCTTTTCTTTAACCGACTCCTTCACCCGTTCGGCAAGTGGTTTGTTGGCCTGGAGTTCGATCATAAGGTCGACAAGGTCTCCCTTAACCTTCGCATCCGTCAACCGTTGCCTTGTAAGGGTTTCGGGTTGTTCTGGATAAGTGACAGGAGTCGTCTCTTTTTCTTCTTTCTTAATACTATCTTTGGGTAAAGAATTTTGACTCCTACCGGTAAAAATTTTTGACTCCCCCGGTAAAGAATTTTGACTCCCTGCTGTAAAACTGATTCGCATCCCCGCTTTCCCGGTGTCACGGTAAACGTGAGGCGATCCTTCGTTCCCTGGAGTTGTGTCCTCCAGATACCCGGCTGAGACAAGGAGTCCGAGGTATTTTATAATCGTCGGTTTCGAAAGACCGAGCCCGTCCCCGATCGTTTTCAGTGAAGCGTAGCAGACTCCGTTCTCCATCTGACAATACCGCCAGACCCTACCGAAAACGGCGGCGGCAGATAAACCGACTGCGTTCAGTACTTCGTCGATGATCGGGGTAAAACCTTCAACTTCCGCTAGTATCGTTTTTGACATTTTGTCGCTCCTTTTCGAAAATAAAAAACCTGTACTTTTATCAGGGGGGTTTCCGGTCGAGGGGATGGGTTTCCCTTTTATCGGTTGCCATTCCGATAAACGAAAACCCACCTGATAAAAATCCAGGTTCTTTCCCATCTTCTCGACTCTTGTAAGGTTCAGTCCGGGTTGGCAGTCCGGTGTTTCGTTACGTTTAATTATAGGTCGTTTCGGTCGCCTGTCAATACCCTAAAATAACGCCGGTTGCTCCAGGTCGACCCGCTTCCTGG
>JAJRBU010000082.1 GCA_028679315.1 Methanoregulaceae archaeon | reverse complement strand
CACTGCGGAGTGCACCGTACTGCCCGATCGCCTGGCCGAACTGGTAGGCGAGTTCTCCGAGCAAGTTCTGTTGCTCCAGGTCACCTCTGGTCCGGGATATCTGGTGTTTTAAGACTTCAGGATAGGTGAAATGCTGGAATAACGCGATGACATCTGCCAGAGCTTCATGGAGGGCCAGCACATCGATGTTGGAGGGTTCGATGAACCGTGGATGTAGCCCATCGATGATTGCGTGCGTGGTTTCATGGGCGACGATATCATGGGAGATGCAGGTGAATACGGTCTCCCCCGGCATGGTACTCCCGCACTCTGTTCTCGATGCCGGAAAATAGCCAAAGAGCAGGGCCTTCTTTTCCGGGTGATAATACGCATTGGCGGCACGGAATGCATGGGGATAGATTCGTAGCCGGTCAATGTACTCTTCTTTGTATGCTCCATTCTTTTTGGTAAGGCGGACAGACCAGAGGATCTGTCTGCCCAGTGCCGATTCAAAGTGCCCAATGGTGGTCCTTGCAATGGCATAGACCATCTGCTGGTGGAACTGCGGATCTCCTTCAGACGGGGGGAGCCCGTCCTGGGCAAGCAGCGTGGGATCCATCAGGTCTACAGGGGCATAAAATGCCCTGCTCGCGGGATCGTAATCCACCACTTCGAGATAGCTGTCAACCGGCCCGATCTTCAGCTCGCTATCCCAGGGAATGGTAATGATCACATCATTGATCTCGCTGGTCTCTATCTGGCGGCTGAGAATCGGATCAAACGCCAGTGCACGCAGCCTGCGGTAGGGGGGAAGGGGATATTTTACGGTGGTAGAGAGTTCTGTCATTTCCTGACACCTCGGAGTGAAAAATATCAGAGACCGTGAGTGTCACGATCTAAATCGTGAAGGGTCTCTGTTTATCGAAATTCTCATCCAGTCTGCCGGTGCGATAATAATTGGGCGACTGGTAGTAGGGCATACGATTCAGGATGTCGCTATGGAATCTCCGGTAGTCCCCCTCAAACTGTCCCTCCCTCCATACCTCGAGCACCCTCGAGGTGAACAATCCATTGAAGTCACCATCGTCTGAAAGTTGATTGTCCTGGCACCCGGATATGAGCATAACAGAGGCTTGTACTGATTCTTCGGAACCCGTCAAACCGGGCTTTTTCAGTATCGTGTCATAGAATTCCTTGTTTTTCCGGTAGACTCTTTGAGCAATCAGCCGGGGCATAAACCGATAACGCACCTTTTCCTGGCCTGTTTTGGGAAAATTCCCTGTATAGAACGCTTCCTTTGTCACCGTTCCCGAATGGCAGCTGTCAGAAAATACCAGGATTCGCACCCCTTCTGCAAATTTCGCATACGCTTCATTCAGCTCGTCGTCGACGATCTCTCCATCAAACAAGCACCATGTCTCATCCTGTGCATCGATCTCATCCTTATTCAGATCCGGCAATTGACCGCCGTGCCCTGAATAGCTGAGCATGAAGATATCTCCGGATTTCAGCGTAGTTGCAGCTTTTGATAGTTCATTGATCACATTGGCCCTGGTCGCATCTCTGGTAAGGAGCGTTTTTACCTCAAATCCCTGGCTGGCTGCAATTTTTGTCATATCGGCTGCATCCTGTTCGCAGGCGATCAATTCTCCCGACCACCCGTCATAGTGCGTTGGATCAACAGAATTGAGTCCGATAGCCACTGCCATACCCTTTGCAGATGACTCCAGCTTGAATGCAGCCGATATTAGAGGGCCGGAAGTTGCTATGCCCGACACCTCCACCAGGGAGCTTCGGCCATCATATCTTACACTCGACGGAGTAGTGGCCGGACCGAACACCTTTCCCTCTGTAAAGAGGTCCCCGGGGTCGAAATAACCATTTTCTTCGATCTGTTCGAGCCCATCGGCTTCCATCAAGCGTACAATCTTATGAGGGGTCCAGGAATTATCGAAGATAAAATTCCATCCTGATGGATCGAGGCTCGCATCAATGTGCCAGATCCACAGCCCCTGTCCGGGAATGGGTGTGTCATTCCCCTCATTCTGACGGTTCTGCACCATAAAAAACTCCGAGAAGATCGCTCCGCCGTCTAAGAAGGGCCAGATGACGACACAATCCTGTGAGGTTCCGGATGGATTGAGTGTAAGCGTCTGCGTCCCACTGCTGATGATTGATGGCTTCAGCCAGTCCAACATCCACTTGAAGAAACAATTGATATCGAATTGATTGGCATCCATCATATCCGCACCACCGACTCCCCCAGCCGGCCCTGTCGATTCATCGTAATCGTAGAGGTCCGGCAATCCGAGGGCATGGCCGGTCTCATGAATAACAATCCGTGTGTTGAATTTTGATCCAACTGGGTTGCACTCCCATTGCCAGGAATATGCCTTCAACGATTTACCGTCCAGCGTGAAGCTTGAATCAGAGAACTCTGTCTGATACCCCCACCAGAACGTGCCCCAGCCAGTGTCGGGGCCGGCCCATAACACCATGAAGTAGTCAATAAAACCATCGTTGTCGTAGTCATATTGTGCAAAGTCATGACCTTGTGCTTTGAAATGCTGCAGTGCCTCCTTGATCAACGATTCTCGTCCGTTATCATCCTGGATGACTTCAGATCTTTTTTTGGTGGTCTTATACCACCCGAGCGTCGTGCCACCGGAGAGGTCGAGTTGATTGTATGAAGCTCGTTTGTAATAATTTGCAAGACTTTCGTATGGTTTACCCGTAGCAGGATTGCCATATAATGAATCATTGATCTTCTTTGCATCATTGGTATGCGTGTAATCCGCGAACTCTATTAACAACGCAAACGTTTTGACCGGACCGGTGGTTGGCATCCCTTTCCATGCGGGTGGGGGTGCACGGGCAGCGAATCGGTTCAGTCGGTCTTCAGGGATTCCTCTGGCCTGATAATGACGCCTGGCAGTACGGATGATGGCCTCACGGAATCGGTACGAATTCCCTTTATGATTCCCGATCTTCTTTGCAAACGCAATCCTCTCATCCCGAGCAGATTTACTCCTCCTTAACTGCTCACGATCTGATGGCGAAGGTGGTTCCATATGTGTACACCAACATGTGAAAAGAGATTAGGATATTAAAAAAATATGCAATGCAGTGATAGCAACAAAATGATATAAGCATTTTTTTCAACCCATTTAAGCTAATTTTTCCAGCGTTAGGGTACCAGGCATTCCTGTCCATTACCCAAGGTAATCTTTTATCCTTATCAGGATCCCTATGATCGGAGCATGATCAGGCTTGATTACGATATCATCGGCCTTTCCAAGGGTATTGAGGGGAGTGAGTTCAAAATTCTCTGATTGTCAGGATTTTGTATCCGCTCCCTGCAGAAGGTGAACCAGGCGAGCGGAGACCGGTAGGGAATGACCAGCCCTGGCTCTATTCAAATACACTCGTGGTCCAGGGCCATTCTCTCCGAAGAGTACCTAGTCGTCCTGACGGCATTCCTGGCGCTTGGTGCCTGGCGGCTTACCGAGATCTACGTCCTCTCCCGTCCGTGGATGCCATCATGGCGCTCACCCATACCGACATCGCTGCGCCGGCGTTTGGGGTGGGGATGTGCTGGGCGGGATTCCTGGCCATTGCAGACCAGACCTGGGAGCCCCTGCTGGAGGAACCCTGCCAAAAGGACGTGTATTTTCCTTTGCACTGATGTTTGGATATCCCGAATACGGGATTCATAAGATTCCGAGAAGGACCTCTGTGAAGGTACCCTGGCAGTAGAAGATTTGTGAGGGCTTTCAAATCGAAACGAGCAACGATGATCAGCCATGGTAACCCTTTCAAAGGGTAGGGGGGGGAGGAGGATTACCCCCTCATATCGACGGCCATGAGATAGGTGGTCTCGTTCGTACTCATCTTTATCGGAGCATACCCTGAAAGGAATGTCCCCCATGGGTCAGTGTAGGGACCCACTCCCATGGGTGCGGTAATCGGGGTCTTCAGCTCCTCCGGTGCGCCAGGATATACCATCATGAATGTCGCACTGTTCGGCATGCCATAATCGGAGACGGCGACGAACCGGACGGTTCCATTCTGCTGTTCAAGAATATACACATAGACAATCCTGCCGTCGGTTGCCTGGAATGCCTTGATCTGCGCGAGTACCGTCGCAAACGCTGTCGAGTTTGGTCCCTCCTTCAGTGCAGCGATAAACGTCCTGTTGTCAATCTGACTGGCAAATGAGGCAGCAAGCTCGGCCAGTTCCGTTTTTTGTGTCTCGGAGCCTGCCGATATTGTTTGAGTGGAGGCGGGTGTCGTTGTTGGCGATGCAGTCTGGGTTGTCACACCGTAGGGCTGGGTACAGCCGGCACAAACAAGAGCTGCAGCAAACAGGATGAACAGAGTTCCGTATTTGAATGCTGAAATGCGGTTCATGGTGAAGGATCGGCAGACTGGTATAAATTCGTGCTGATCGTCAGGAACCATCCCCATCTCATGATCGTTCCTGACCTGCGGTTCAGGTAGTTATGAGAATAGTTCCTACTGGTTTGGTTTCCACCTTTTATTCCAGGAATCCCTGCTTTAGCAGGAGCGTACTCTGATCAGGTGACCCTGGCCACTGGTGACTGGAAGAGTCCATGGGGAATGGGTAGTGTAATCTCCGTTCTCGCTCTCAGAATTACTGTCAGGATTTCGTATCCCGGGATATCTCCTGCACGACCTGGTCAATGAGGATCCGGGTAATGCTCCCGGCAGCCGGAAGGGAGGGAAGGGAATCATATGAATACCAGCCGGCTTGCTCGATCTCGGTCGGATCGATCCGGATGGTCCTCCCTGCATAGGAGGCGGAAAATCCGATCATCAGTGAATGGGGAAACGGCCAGGGCTGACTGCACCGGTACCTGATGGTATCTATCGCTATTCCTACTTCCTCAGCGACCTCGCGGACAACCGCCTGTTCCAGGGTCTCCCCTGCTTCCACAAACCCGGCTATGATCCCATAGACTGCCGGGACAAAGCGAGGGGATCGTGCCAGCAAGATCTCGTCATCACGGCGAATGCAGACAATGACCACCGGGTTGATGACAGGATAGAATACATGGCTGCAGGCCGGGCAGACGGTTGCGATCTCGTCCTCTTTTCTGTTCGTTTCCGCTCCACAGATCCCACAGAAACGGTGAGTACGGTAAAATGCGGAAAGGGCAACGGCACGTGACGCAATCCCGAGCAGGTCGTCGGGAATAACCCCATACATGGCACGAAGGTTTGTCCGTGCATACCTGTCGGGAAGAAGAAGCGAAGCACTGATCGGTACCGCATACCAGGCACCCCTGCTGTCAGATCCAATCATGAACCGATCGGGATCAGTAGTGAGAATGGGTCTGCAGGCAGACGGATCAGAGAGAAGAGTCCCATCCTTGTCGGTGACGACAGCCGGTCCGTCGATAAGGATCCACTGCTCCTTTGTGCAGGGAGTAGTATCCTGATGATAGACAAGGCCATCTGTTGCAAAGGGAACGGTATATTCTTCCGGAATCACGTATTCTCTCCTGTGAGGGTTTATTTAAAAAAGCAGGAGCTACTCTTTTTCCAATGCAAAATAGATCATGGTGACGATCTCCGTCTCATCGAAATCGTCAAACAGTTTCTTCATGGTGGAAAAGAGGCCGTTCCAGGTGTGGCACTGGGGGTCGTGCTCCACGGAGAGTTCCTGCTCCCGGATATCCCGGAACCGCTTCACCTTCAGCCCGGTCACCAGGGCTTTCCGCTGATCTCCACCCTCCCGTGACTGGAGCAACACGGTATCCCCTGCATCCAGTCTGGATGCCCACTGGATCCCTCGTCGCACACTCAGATTCGTCCCGCTCCGGAATTTATAGGTGGTAAAAAGGAGAACGGGTTTCTTATCCGCCGCCATAGGTTCCATTTCCGTAATTATGATGCTTCTTTTGTAGCGCAGGTAATAATGATAGTGATGTGCGATTGTCCGGATGTCATCGATTTTTTGTAAAAACAAAAGGATCTCAGTCGTTCTCACTGTGAATGAAGATAATTTCATCATCTCAACTGACACTTCAGCAATTACCGGAAAAGGAGCCCCACCATGTCCCAACCAGATCCCATCGTACAACCAATCGAGCAGATGGTCATCAACGCGTACCCGGACAGTGCCCCTGGCGCAGCCATGCTCCTGGTCAAGAATGGACAGATTCTTTATCGCAAAGGAATCGGCCTGGCAAACCTCGAGCACCAGGTCCCGCTGACGCCCGACATGCCGTTCCGGTTGGCATCCATAACGAAACCCATCACCGCCACCGCAATTCTGATGCTGGTCGAAGCCAGACGGCTGGCCCTCACCGATTTGCTCACTGATCTTCTGCCTGATTATCCCATGGGTGAAACCCCCATCACGATCGAACACCTGTTGACGCACACCTCCGGTATCGCCGAATATTCCGAACTCCCGGCGTGGTGGGCGGTGCATCGCCAGGATGTGAACGTTGACCAGTTGATTGATCTCTTTAAAGACCAACTGAAAGCCTTTGCACCGGGAACACGATGGTCATACTGCAATTCGGGCTATGTGCTCCTTGGAGCGATCATCGAAAAGATCTCAGGAAAAAGCTATGGGGACTTTCTGGCTGACCATATTTTTTCACCGCTGGAGATGATGCACACCTCCTACGAAGCCACCCAGGGCTGCATCATCCCGCACATGGCAAGCGGGTATACCAGAACCCCCACTGCCTACCTGCATTCCGAGTATTTCAGCAACACCCACCTCTATGCTGCTGGCGGGCTGGTTTCGACCCTCGACGACCTCGCTCGCTGGTATACCGCCCTGTGTAACGGGAAGTTGCTCAACAAAGAATCACTCCGCAGGATGTGGACTCCTTCCCTTTTGGCGGACGGGACATCAACCCGCTACGGCTATGGCTGGTGGGTGAGCACATGCCAGGGGCGACCAGTCGTGGAGCATTATGGCTTCATTCCTGGATATGCGAACCAACTGCTCGTGCTGCCGGACGACGACATTCTTGTTATCCTACTATCGAACGAGGATGGGAGACTCAACCAGACGGAACAACTGGCCGTGGAGATGGCTGCCCTGGCACTTGGCAAACCCTATCAGCCTCCCGCACCATTTCCCGTATCCTCAACGGAGTTGAGCGACGTTGCCGGCAGCTACACCACCAGCGAGGGGATGGTGCTGACCGTGGGAGAGGAAGCCGGGCAGCTGATCCTCCAGGGCACCCCTGAAGAACGCTTCGCTCTCCGGCCGCTCTCCCCGCTGGAATTTTTCTTCCCGGAGATCCCTGAGTCCCGTCTTGTTTTTTCGCGTGTGCAGGACCGTGTCACCGGACTTCTGTGGTCGCCACGCCGGGGCATGCCACTCCATGCCGTGAGAACAGAATGAGGGCAAGGTTGATGTGCGGACTCATTGATGACGGCCGACAGACCATGATACCGTACCACCCTTATACTCGCGCAGAACACTCCCGGAAGTGAGAATACCCCCCTATGTCCGTCCTCAGCATCACGATTCAGAACCCCATCAGGGGAAACAGGATCAAGCGTGCGGTTGGCTTACGGTGCGAGGTGTGCGGCAGCGGGGAGGCACTCGACAACCTTGTGGTGCATACCATAATCGGGGAGGAAGTGGGTGAGGAACAACCCCCGGGGTATATGGAGCCGTTTCTGCTTGTCCTCTGCTTCCGGTGCCATGACGCGATCCATGCCTTTGATGCCCCTCCCGGTCAGCAGGAAGCCCTGGCCAGGCAGCGGCCGGAACCTCTCCGCAAGGAGATTCGCCGGATCCTCTCCTATATCCCCCGTCCTTACACCCCTCCTGACACCAACATGGAGGAGGCGTACCTGGTCGCGTGTTCAAGTCATTTCAGGTTCGGAGTCTGAACCGGGACGGAGTCACGGGGTGGCATCCGGCAGAAAGTCAATACCTGCATCGTGAACCACCGTATCCCGGGACTTCACGCCTCTGCACCTCGACAGAGGAATATGCCCATTGGATAACAAGGTTCTTTCTTCAGGATTAAAAAAGAGGGGTTTGTCCCGATACCGTCGGATCGTGGGTCACCTGACGTGCGGAAGGACGTCCTTCCAGATCGTGAGGCTTGCAGCCTCATCCGGAGGTGTACGACTGCCTTTTTCAATCGCCATACTGCCGTTGGCAATCGCGAGATGAGTATATCCCATCCGCTTCATCTCCTCGATCTTCCTGATGAAATCTTCCGCATCATGGAAGACCGATATCACCCCGCTCAAGAAGGCCTTCGACATAGCGCCTCCACTGATGGTACCCGCATCCTGCTGCAGGTTCTCAGGCCGGACCACCTGATCCGGGTCGTAGACGTAGGAGAAATGCCCGACACGTTCCATGGTGCTCGGGTCCCTGCCTGATGCCCGGGCGGCAGCCTCGAGGGCAGGGAAGAGCTCATCCCTGATATACTGGGGGTTGTTCGCAAGCGTGATCAGGTGGTCGCCGAGGCGTCCCGCCAGGTTCGCCGCCCGTGATCCAATCGCACTGACATACACGGGAACCTTCTCTTTTGGCCTGGTTAACAAGACCGCGTTCTTGAGCGTGTAGAACTTTCCAGTGAAGCTGATGGGCGTATCACTCGTCCACAGCCGGTTCATGACCGTGAGTGCCTCTTCGAGCATCTCAAGCCGGGTATTGTTGGAAGGCCACTCGCCGCCGTAGACCGCCATCTCGTTCGGTGGTTCTCCTGTACCCACGCCGAGTCCTACGCGTCCGGGATACATTGCCCCCATGGTGGCGAAGGCCTGTGCAACGATCGCCGGGTGATAGCGCATGATGGGGGCGGTGACGCCGGTACAGAACGGCACTCGCTTTGTTGCCTGGAGCGCCGAACTCATGACCGTCCAGGCGAAGTTGCATTCAATCCCCCCCGGCATCGCTATCAGGTGATCCTCGACCCATAACGAGTCAAACCCCATTTTTTCGGCTGCTATCGCCTGCAAGAGACACTCGGTGGGTGTCCAGGCATCCGATACCGTGAAATATCCAATTTTTGTTCTCATACTTTTTGCCTCATCCCATTGTTTTCATCCAACGTTCATTTCGCAGTCCGCATTTACCTGACGTGCGGGAGGACATCCTTCCATATCTTGAGGGTCGCAGCCTCGTCCAATGCCGGGCGGGGGCCTTTTGCGATCGCCATTTTCTGGTCGCCGATCGCAAGATGCGTATACCCCATCCGCTTCATCTCCTCGATCCTCTTGATAAAATCTTCTGCACTATGGAAGATCGAGATCATCTTGCTTGAGAAGGCCTTCGACATAGCGCCTCCACTGATGGTACCCGCATCCTGCTGCAGGTTCTCAGGCCGGACCACCTGATCCGGGTCGTAGACGTAGGA
>JAJRBU010000228.1 GCA_028679315.1 Methanoregulaceae archaeon | reverse complement strand
GGCGGCCTTCGTCAAACACTTCCGGCTCGACCGGGCGACCGTCCTTCAGCGACTTGGGCTGAACCTCCAAGCGCACGCAGCGATTGATGAAGATGAAGCGGGCCACGACCACGCCCTGCATCTTGGTGATGGGGTCTTCCGTGTCGGCACCAAGCTCAATGACCGGGGGAATGGATTCAAACTTGATGCTGCGCTTGCCAAACTTCAGGCGTGGCTCATCCAGCCAGACTGGCTTGACCAGCGTGCCCTCGTGCAGCTTTTCCGGGCTGAGTTCGTAGCGCGGCTGCCCGTGGAGAAATTCCGCCTTGGCGGTAATGACGCCCTTGAGGCCCGTGATGCTATCTGTTGCTTTGAGTCCGATTTTGTTCATGATGGATTTGATGTTGACTGCTCGCCTTGCGCCACCGGCTCAGGTGCCGGTTTGGGCGCGAAAAACTTGCTGCGCTCGATGATCTCGTACGGCGTGATGACCCACTGGCTGGTCGGGTTGTCCTTGAAGACCTGCATCACATCCTTGTCGGTGTAGTCCATCGCCGCCATGATGGAGCGATTGCCCGCCCAGCCGGGCCATTCGCCCGTCTTCAGTTCAAGGCGCGGGCGCTGGGGCTTCAGTGGCACGAGGCTGACAGTGACCTTGGCCCCGGCAGCGTGCGCCGCCTTCACCACATCTTCGAGCGTGGGCGACTTGGCGCAGGCTTTGATCCTACGCCGGACGACGCGCTTGCTGGCTTTCTTTTTCTTCATCCCTCAACAAGAACCAGCTTTGGATGCTGGCGCACCCAGTTCTCCACGAACTCCCGGCTGTGGTCGGGCGCGTAGAACGTGGCGGCAGCGTAGCGCTGGTGCTTGCGGCGATCCTTGTAGAGCACCATCCACGAGTCGCCGACCAGTTTAATGTATACACTCCGGGTCACAACAGGAGCAGCACCCCGACGGCCAACAGCGCAACCATGACCCAGAAGTCATAGTCGGTGTAGCAGGAACGGTATTCCTGTTCGTTCATGTGCTGGTAAACCGTGCGGTTTCCATCTTTGGTGACAACAACGTATCTCATAATTTCTCCATGTTCCCCGCGATAACAGCGGTCTGCTCCGCGAGCAGCTTGATCTCCTGCGCGTAGCTGTAGCCAGTCATGTTCAGCGTCCAGTGCAGCACGTCCTTTGTAAACACTTCACCCTTGCCCCGGAGTTCCCGCGACAGGAGGTAGGCCAAGGCGTGCGCCGGGCTTTCGTTGAACGACGTGACCGCCACGTTCTGGATGAACTGCGCCGACCAGAAGCGGGTGCTGCGGAAGAACAGGTCGATACGCGTGGCATCCCAATCAAGCTCCGTCTTGATCTCCACCCACGCGTGGCCGTTGGGGTTGGAATAGTGCGCGAAGAACATCGGAGCCTTGGTTTCCTTCCAAAGCTCGTCCGTCATGTCGCGACCGCACAGGTGGAGGTCGTGCTGCTCCAAGCCTGCCAGTTCGACCACGATCTTCTTCCACGCGGACTTTTTGCTGAATAAGTTCATTCTTTGGAGAGCATGAGTTGGATGGCGCTGGTGTCCCGGTTCACTTCCATGTTGGCCTGCGACAGTATCTCGCGGGCCTTGGCGGTGATCTGGTCGCGCATCGCGCCCTTCGGATACGCGAACCGCAGGCACGACAGGATGGCCGCCTGCGCCAAGGTCGGGTGGCGGCTCACGCTCTCCGCCCAGAGGATGGCGTCATTCAGGCGGCGCTGGTGCGGTGAAGTAGAGGCAGCCGGGGCAGGGGAAGACCCCGGCTGCGGGGGACGCCCCGTGGTTGGCGATGCCGCGCCAGCCAGTTGTTGGGGCGAAGGTTCCTTGAACTTCATCGAGTTCACGATGGTCTTGTTGGCGATCCACCACGTGGAGTCGACGATGCTCTTGAGCTTGGCCTCCGTCTCCGTGGGCCACGCGAGCTTCAAAGTGTCCTCTCGAATCGTCAGCGCCCATTTGACCTGCTTTGGGGTGCCCACGAGCGTCGGCAGCCCGGAGCGCTGTTCGACCGGCGGTGCCCCAGTCAGGGGCGTCATGCCGTCGAGGTATTCTTCCGTGGGCACGCCGTCATCTTCCGGCGGGCGGGTGCGCTTCATCTGCGCGAGAATCTTTGGGTCTACAGCCATAGCATCAGGATGGTGAACAGAGTTGACCCGGCGAACATCCAGAACCAGACCAGAGTGGCGACCGCCTCTTTGGTGCGGCGCACGTAGGGATCGTTCTCAGGGAGCTTGCCGCTGCCTTTGCAGCGCCAGCAGGTGAAGCGCTGCCACGCCAGTTCGTGCGGCATTGAGATTGCGTTGAGCGGCCAGAGTTTCATCAGCCAGCCCCGGCCTTTGCATTCAGGACACATAGGTTTTTAAGGTTACTCTTGCATTTTCCCCTGCAAGTTGAACGCATTGTCGCAAATCAAACTGCGTCGGTCAACCTGAATAACCACTTTCTTGATCGCGTCGTAAAAACCCTCGCGCCAGAAGTCCACCGCCTTCAGCGCTGAGGCATGGCTGATCTCCCCGGCGCACTCCGCGCCTGCCAACGCGACGATGAACCGTGGCGGCGGCATCACCACGTGGCCGTGGTCGTAAACGTAAAGGTCAAACTCCGTGGTATGAACCTCAGCCTGAAGGTGACCCAGCTTCATGTGTGGTCGAACGTCTCGAAATCGTCCGCCTGAATCGCCATGACCAGATCAATCAGCCCTTGCTTCGCTTCTTTCGGGCCGGAGTACAGGCGGCTGGTGACGATGGTTTCGCCGTCGGCCCCGGCAACGAAGAAGCGGCTGTGGCTTCCGATGCGGGTGAGGTTGACTCGGAGAGCGCTGCTTCCAGCGTGCTGATGCTCCGGGCGATCTTCTGCCCGCGCTCGTACGACGCCGGGCCTTTCATGATCTTGTCCACGTCGGCGACGTGCTCGCGCACGGCCTTCTGTAACCTTTCGAGTTTTTGTTGGCATAAGTTCATCAATCCACAGAACTGGTTAATCGTGCGAACGGTATGCGTTTTTGGCCCAGCCGCCACCCTCGCACCTATCACTTCGCACCTTGACTTTTGGCTCACCTGACGCCTACTACGTAGGCGTCACTATCGAAATTTCTGGCGCAGAAATCCCGTTCTTTGTATACAACACGAAGAACTATGAAATCTGTCAACCCGAAATCCAAAGCCAAAACCAAACAAGCGCTGCCCACGTGGTACCGCTTCAGCTTCTACTTCCCCTCCATCAAAGACTGCAACGAGGCTGCCATGCCCGTAGCGGCCATGCTGCG
>JAJRBU010000205.1 GCA_028679315.1 Methanoregulaceae archaeon | reverse complement strand
CGCGCAGTTGCGTGAATTCATTGCAGACTACCTCGGGCCTACCCTGCGCGATCGCAAGACCGAGGTGGAGCTGTGGCTTGGCCTCAACGGCGATCCCTTCAACGGCGGCGAAGACCCGAACAACCGCCTTGGTACGGTGATGAAAGACGCGACGGCCAGCGCCTTCCTGACCGGCATCGAATTCCAGTACGACAGCAAGAACCAGATGTGCACGGCCCGGGACCAGTATCCCACCAAGAAGCTCATGCAGGGCGAGACCGAGTGCAAAGGCGGCGCGAATTCATGGGGTGATGCGCAAAGCCTCTACGCCCTGATGAAGCGCTACCTGGAATGCGGCGCCAACGCCTACTTCCTTTGGAACATGGTGCTCGACGACACCGGATTGAGCTCGTGGAACTGGAAGCAGAACGCGTCTATCACCGTCAACCGCAGCACCGGCGCCGTCACCTACAACGGCGAGTACTACGTCATGCGCCACTTCAGCCAGTTCGTAAAACGCGGGGCAAAGCGTGTGTTGTCGAGCGGCACGTTCCGCGACAAGATCGCGTTTGTCAACCCGGACGGTTCCACCGTGATCGTGCTGGGCAATGCAACGGGGCAGGCGGATGAGGTGGTCCTTACCGTGAAGGGGCGCGCCAGTGGCGACACGATCAAGGTCTCGCTACCAGCCCAGTCCATGAACACGATCGTCGTGGGTCCACCGGCGTGAGCGATAGCCCCATGCTGTCCGGGAATTCATCGCTGGCGATTCTATTGCGACGCATGCTCCTGACACCCGCTCCCCATACCCACGAAGAGTCGGCCAACCTGAATCGGAGGCCCAGCCAATGAAGAAGGTCCTCATAGCCCTGTCGTCGTTGATGTTGACGATGGTTTCTGCCGCCCGCATATGCCGTGCAGACAACCCCTTCGTACAAACCATCTACACCGCCGATCCGGCTCCGTTTGTGTACAACGGGGTTCTCTACGCCTTCCTCGACCATGACGAAGATGGCACCTATGGCTGGTTTCAGATGAAGGACTGGAGACTCTTTACCACGACCGACATGGTCAACTGGACGGACCGCGGAGTCACGGCGAGCCTAAAGACATTCAGCTGGGGAAGAGTTGATGCATGGGCCGGTCAGGTCGCCTACCGGAACGGCAAGTTCTACTACTATGTTCCCATAAGAATACAGGGTGATCCGTTTGGAATCGGCGTTGGAGTGTCAGACAAGCCGGAGGGCCCCTACACTGACGCCATCGGAAAGCCGTTGGTGACCGGCAATGGCTATATCGATCCGACGGTGTTCATTGACGACGACGGCCAGGCCTATCTGTACTGGGGGAACCCATCTCTGTTCATGGTGAAGCTGAATCCCGACATGATTTCCTATTCGGGAGGCGTCGTGAGGGTTCCCCTGAATGCGACGACAGTAAACAACATGTATTTGGAAGGCCCATGGTTCTATAAACGCAATGGGTTGTACTACTTGCTGTATTCAACCCAAAACAACGGCACCGCCGGCAAGGAAGATATTCGCTATTCTACCAGCACGGGTCCCACCGGCCCGTGGACCTACAGAGGCATTATTCAGCCCGTGCAAGCGGGAGGCAAGAGCTGGACAAATCATAGCGGGGTCGTCGACTACAAGGGGAAATCCTACTACTTCTATCATACCGGCGATTTGCCGGGAGGCTCGGACTTCACCCGATCGTCATGCGTGGAAGAATTCAAGTACAACGCCGACGGCACGATCCCGACGATTCCCATGACCAAGCAAGGGCCAGCCCCCATCGAGAATCTGAACCCCTTTGTCGAGACCGAGGCCGAGACAATCGCCTTTTCGTCTGGGCTGAAGACCGAGGTGTGCAGCGAGGGCGGCATGAATGTCACCTCGATCAACAACGGCGACTACATCAAGGTAAGGTCGGTCGATTTTCGTACGGGAGCGGTGTCCTTTGCGGCGAGGGTCGCTGCAGCGACAGCTGGCGGAAGCATCGAGATGCACCTCGACGGCCTGACCGGGACGGTGATTGGGACCTGTGCCATTGCCGCAACAGGCGGGGCTCAAACCTGGGCCACCAAGACCTGCGACGCTAGCGGCGCGGTGGAAACGCACGACCTGTTCTTCAAGTTCACCGGCAGCGGAACGGCCGAGCTCTTCAAGTTCAACTGGTGGAGGTTCACGCCCAAGGATCCGCTCCCCGATGCCGGTCCGGATGGGGGTGTAGCTGGCACCGGAGGCGTCGGTGGCTTCAGTGGCAGGGGCGGTGCGAGTGGCACAGGGGGAAGTGCCGGTGGTGCCAGTGGCAGCGGTGGCTCGGGGGGGAGGTCGACGGGAAAGGGTGGTTCGACCGGAAGCGGCGGTGCCGCTGGTGTCGGCGGCTCGTCGGGCAGCGGCGGCGCTGGCTCTGGCGGTTCGGCGGTTTCCAGTGGAGGGTCGAGCGGAAGCGGGGGCGGAGCTACAAACGGGGGCGCGGGCGCTGGCACAGGAGGAATAGCTTCAGCGAGTGGTGGCAGTGGCGGG
>JAJRBU010000079.1 GCA_028679315.1 Methanoregulaceae archaeon | reverse complement strand
AAGGACGGCGCAAAACGATCTATCTTCTGATATTGGCGATAACCGCATCTGCCATTTCTTTGGTTCCGGCGGCAGTAGGATCCTGACGGTCCGGCTTTAGATCGTAAGTTACAGAATCGCCCTCAGAAAGGACCTTCTTTAATGCTTCTTCAAGTTTCATTGCAGCAGCTTCTTCTTTTATGTGCCTGAGCATCAGCACCCCGGATAAAATCATCGCAGTGGGATTTACTTTATTAAGGCCTGCGTATTTAGGAGCGGAGCCGTGAACCGCTTCAAAAACAGCCGATTCCTTGCCGATATTTGCTCCCGGTGCAATGCCAAGACCTCCTATAAGACCGGCGCACAGGTCCGAGATTATATCGCCGTACAGATTCGGCAGGACAAGAACGTCGTAATTATGAGGTTTCTGGACAAGCTGCATCGCCATGTTGTCCACTATTGCCTCTTCGAAAGCGATTTTTCCGCTGAATTCTTCAGCGACCAGGCGCGCCGTATTCAGGAAAAGCCCGTCGGTAAATTTCATTATATTAGCCTTATGCACACAGGTAACTTTTTTGCGGTTGTTGGCAAGCGCATATTCGAATGCAAACCTTACTATGCGTTCTGATGCGGATTTTGAGATAGGTTTGATTGAGATGCCGGAATCCGGCCTTATATTTTTCTTGGATAATCTTGATATCTCGTCAATAAGCGCTTTTGTAGGCTCCAGGCCTTCTTCAAATTCGATGCCCGCATACAGGTCTTCGCTGTTCTCCCTGATTATCACCAGGTCTATGTCCTTGTAATAGCTTCTTACTCCGGCATAGGATTTTGCCGGGCGAACGCAGGCGTATAGATCAAGGGCCTGCCTTATCGCGACATTTATCGAACGAAAGCCGGTCCCAACTGGAGTTGTGATCGGGCCTTTTAAAGCGACTTTGTTTTTTTTGATTGAATCAAGAGTAGATTGAGGCAGGAGCTCGCCTGTCTTAAGAAGCGCGCTCTGGCCGGCAATGACCTCATCCCACTGGATCTTAACGCCGGTGGCTTCGATGCACCTTTTTGCGGCCTGGGCCACCTCAGGGCCGATGCCGTCCCCCGGGATCAAAGTGATCTTGTGCGTCATCTGATTACACCTTTAATTCACCGTGTTTTTTGATGTAGTTTGTGACCCCGCCTTCTCTTAATAACTCCTGCATGAAAAAAGGAAGCGGTTTTATGGAAAGTTCCGTATTTTTGGAAAGGTTTTTGACTTTTCCCCTGTCAAGGTCTATTTCTAATGAATCTCCGTCGCTGATCTTTCCGGTGTCAGTCTCGACCAGGAGGAGCCCTATGTTAAAGCTGTTTCTGAAGAATATCCTGGCAAAAGACTCTGCCATGACACAGACTATCCCCGCCCCCTTTATCACAAGAGGGGCCTGTTCTCTGGATGAACCCATGCCGAAATTTTTGCCGGCAACGATGATCGACGAACCCGGAATTATTTTCCTCGGGAATTCAGGGTCAATATCCTCCATTATATGCTTGGAAAGTTCTTTTATATCAGTGATAGAGAACTTATAACGGCCCGAAATAATAAAATCAGTGTTGATATTATCGCCTAATTTTATAGACTTGCCTTTGATCCGCATTATAATTGCCTGAATTCTTCGGGGTTCTTTACCTTGGTCATGGCTGCGTCCAGTGTGATAAGCCCCTTCTGATATAATTCCTTTAAAGACTTATCCATCGTCTTCATGCCGTACTGGCTTCCTGTCTGCATCAACGTTGGGATCTGTTCTATTTCCTGTTCGCGTATGAGGTTCCTTATACCCGGAGTCGCTATCATGACCTCAGTCACAAGCACTCTGCCCTGGCCTGAAGCATGCGGCACTAAAAGCTGGGAAACAACGCCTTGAAGACAGTCTGCGAGCTGTAATTTTACCTGCGCCTGCTGATAAGGCGGGAATACGTCGATGATCCTTTCGATCGTCTGCGGGGCGTCCGGCGTATGCAGTGTTGCCAGCACAAGATGTCCTGTTTCAGCTGCTGTCAGTGTCGTGGAAATAGTCTCAAGATCGCGCATCTCGCCCACTATTATAACGTTAGGGTCCTGTCTCAGACAGTGCCTTAATGCATCCGAAAAAGAATGAGTGTCGGAATAGACCTCTCTCTGTTTGATGACTGCTTTTTTATTCGAATAAATAAACTCTATCGGGTCCTCAATAGAGATAATCAGGCACTCTTTCTCATTGTTGACTAAATCTATCATAGCGGCAAGAGTAGTCGTTTTTCCGACGCCGGTAGGCCCCGTAACCAGGACCAGGCCGTTTGGTTTGCGCGCAAGATCTATGACTACCGGAGGAAGTCCGAGCTGTTCTATGCTGGGGATCGTCAAAGGGACCCGTCTGAAAGCCGCCTCTACAGCTCCCTTCTGCATATGTACATTTACTCTGAACCTGTCGAGGTTGGGAAGGGCAAGGGAAAAATCAAGCTCAAGGTCCCGCTCAAACATCTCCTTTTGCAAATCCGTAAGGACCCCGTAGATCATTTTTTTAAGATTATCCCTGGTCATACCGGGCAGCTCTGTCCTGTGCAGTCTCCCGTCTATACGCAAAATCGGGGGTTCGCCTTCCGTCAAATGAAGATCGGACGCTTTTTTCTTGATGCATAACAACAGCAATTCATGTATTTCCATTTCTCCTCCTTGGGATTATAAAAATCTTCTGGGATCGGCGATGTAACCCTTGATCGCCGAAGCAGCAACCGTAGCTGGGGAAG
>JAJRBU010000022.1 GCA_028679315.1 Methanoregulaceae archaeon | reverse complement strand
GCTGTCTATTGTCAGCATATCTTCCAACGCCCCCATACTTATATAGGACATTCGCATATCGGATACTCCTGCCTCTTCAAGGGCTACCCATACTATTATCATCCCCTATTGCGATCTCGCTCATTATGCCACTCTTCATAATCCTGGGGAAATTGTCTGACAAGGCAATTGAGAAGATGAGGGAAGCAAAACAGCGGGACCAAAAAACAGAGCAGATCATCCATTCAGCGGGAGGAACCCTCCTCAGCCATTACTATACATTCGGGCGATACGATTTTGTGACCATTGTTGAGTTGTCATCCGCTGAAGTCCTGGCAAGGGTGGTGGTCGAGATTGCCAAGTGTGGCACGGTCAGCACTGAGACCATGACGGCAATCCTGCCGGAACAGATGTATGCCATGGCCAAGGGGACGTGAAAAGAAGGTAGAATACGAAAAAACGGCATTGCCTGAAAGGTTGTATCGGGCTGAGAGGACATGGGGATGAGGTACTATACAAAAAACCGCATTCCCGTGATACACATCCTATAACCGGTAGCATACCCCACTATTATCAATTCAAAGGTAGATCTTCGTCCGGGAGTTTGAAGATGTGGATTGATTGGTCCTTTCGGGAACAGCGCCCGGGCTGATCAGGTTTTACCTTATCTGATACCACAACCAGCTGGCCGTTTCCAAGCCAGGCAACACCTTCCATGTTGCAGTACATGGTCCGATTTTTCTCGTCGCGTGGGAAGAGAAATGACTGGCCATCATCATCGAACAGATTATCTAGTCCTTGATGCAGCGACCTGCAATGTCCAATCCATAGTGCCGAAGAGGCCTGCGAGATTACGGTAAGAAGGCCGTTGCTGAAATCGAGACTCACGTAATCCTTGAAACGCACCGCTCCTGGCAGCCTGATACTACCCGTATGTTCCCAATGTTCCCCGACCTGCTTAAAGACCTGGATACGTCCCTTTCCCGGTTTTGCTCCCTTTTCACCACTTTTACAATCATTTCCCTCGCAAAGACAGAGAAGATAATCGGTACCCTTATTGTGAATAATCGCCAAGCCTTCAAATCCCTTGTTGCCTTCTTTGAGGGGAAAGTTCAGCCAGTAACTTCTGATAAAGGAGAATGATTCGTCAAACTCATCGATAAGGGGCATATAAACGTCCGATTTCGTTTTGACGGCTTCGATAAGACAGAGCCAACGGCCGGTTGATGACTGAAATGTGATATCTTCATAACCTGCGCCGGTGCTTTTCAATGGGAACAGGTATGGCTCCTCATCTATCTGGAGCCAGTTCGGCCTGATACGTAAAAGGGATGGCTCATCATCAAAAATGATGTGGAGATACCCCCCCTTCAGGTATATTCCACTGGCTTCAAAGTGCTTCTTTTCCGACCCTTTGAGAAGATCGCCAATCCTGGCCTCATACACCAGCTCCAGAAAAGATCCATTGTCCGGATTCATTGTTCAGACCTGCCCGAATATGTTCGCCTGTGTTGTATAGTAGATCTATACCCGTTCATAAACGATAGGATTCTTCTCGTTCCTTCCCTTCCGGTTTTTCCCATAAAAACTCGTCGCTGTTCCCTTGCAAAACATGGTGATAGAGCGTAATAGATATGGTATATCGGCTATCTGTTCATCATGGAGTTAGTGTCACTCTATCTATCAATAGAAAGGATTACCCTAATGGCCGTACTGGACAACAGTATTTTCGGTATCCGGACAAGAGCGGAACGGATAAGCCCTTATCAGAAGATGTGTACCAAGGACACTCCCTGAGTTACGGGACGCTGAAGAGATGACAGAGATACCCCCATCACCGGCCACAAAGGAGGAGCCTTTCCTTGTTGAATCTGAGACCGTGAATGCTATCAGGGCCCGGGCACCGCTCGAAGCAATCATCCTGGATCTCATGCTCATCGATGGTCGGGCTGTCGTGACCGATATGACCCCGGACGAGGTCAGGGAAGGGATCAAGGCACGGTACGAGGTTGATCCCTATGAGCATGCAAACCGGCCGCAGGCATCGAAGGAAGCCCCTTCAATTGTCCCGTATGTTGCAGGGATTTACAGTACAGCTGACGTGGCAAAGATTATCGCAGGCAGGCTGATCGATGCCGGGTTTCCCGTACTGGTTGAGCAGTTCCCAGAGGCTCCCCCTGATGTTGATGTTATCGGGACTCCCGAGGGACAACTGGTGCAGGATCACCAGGGTCCGGTGTGGGTGATCAGAACAGGGTATGGCCAGCCTCAATAACTATAATGCTTTAGCCTCGAGTCTCTCATTGTTAGTCCGGCCTCTTTGAATATGTGTTCTACGATTATCCCCCCTCGTGGTTATTCGAATCTAACCACGTCCGATAATTTCACATCCAGTACTTTCTTTTCCTCAAAGAGCGTGAACGGATCCGGATTCCCTTTATCATGGCCGCAGTATGCAAGAGATACGAACGCCTGCATGGTGCCCGACTGGAAACCGGTAATTTCATCCTTTTTCAGTCTGACGGACAGATTATCCAGCTTGACCGTCGACATCACTTTGAACCAGTATGTTGTGGTCCAGACATCGAATGCCCCTGATTTCACGATGAAATCGATCCGGGGGTAGATAGGTTGAAGGGTCTGCTCGTAGCATGCCTTGATCTCCTTCTCTCCTTCCAGTTCCTGGATGGTGACCTGGACGAGGCCGTTGCTCAGCTCTTTTGATACACATGTCGTTAGAGTATTGATCAGCTGTTCCCGGGCACCCTTCTCGCCAAGACCGGTCTTGATCGTCCAGGCAAGAATCTCCCGGAAGTCGTCACGATGGCTGCTGGTTACCAAGTCGGTGATCGCCTGATCGATCGTTTCAGGTTTCACCACCGGATTTGTCAGTGATACTTTCATCTCTTGTCCCCCTCCTTCCAGATCCCTGACCTGACTTCCACCGAGATGTCAGGGAATTCATCCGATGTTCTCTTCATGCCAGTCTCAAATTCCAGTCCGCTGTCAGTAGTAATATGGAACTCTGGTGTGGGGAGCCTGCGTTTGATTATCTGCTGGCGGATATACCAGAGAGCGATAGCAGCCCCGGCAATAATGACAACCACGCCAACCAGTGGCACAACAGGCGGAATGACAGGGACGGGCGATTCGGCTATGATAGTTGCTTCTGCACGGTCTGATGCACCGTTTAGATCAGTCACCACGAGCGAGACAGAGTAGGTTCCTTCGTTCTCGTACGTGTGCCCTGTTGTCATACTGCTCCCCGAGATCCCATCCCCGAAGTCCCAGGAAAAGGTGAGGCTTGTATCGTCCGGGTCGTAGGAACGCGACCCATCAAAGGTTACCTTCAAAGGGATGGATCCATGCTCCGGTGTAACGCTGATTATGGCAATGGGGGGCTCGTTTCCCACCATTATCACCATCTCATCCGTGTCGGAAGCTTTCCTATCATCGGTTACCATGAGGACCGCAGTATAGGACCCGGGCTTCCGGTACTGGTGACTTGTTTGTGCAGCCCGCTCACTGAATCCATCGCCAAAATCCCAGGAAAAAGACTGGATTTTGCCGTCCTGGTCATAGGACTGCGTGCCGTCAAAGGTAACCGTAAGGGGATCCGGACCCGAACGAGGAGTAACGCTGGCAACTGCAACGGGGGGGGTGTTGTCTGTCCGTATGGTGACCGAAGAAGTACTGGTATAGCCCTGGTTGTCGGAAACCGTCAGGATGACGCGGTACTCCCCGGATTGGGTGAAGGTGTGGTCTGCGGTTGCCCCGGTTGCCGATTTCGAGTCTCCAAAATTCCAACCATACGAGCTGATGGATCCATCCTCGTCATGGGAACGGGTTCCGCTGAAATGAACGGAGAGTGGAGCCTTTCCGGAAAGAGGTGTGGCATCAATGACTGCTATGGGAGCGAGGTTGGTAACCGTGAACGTGGCATCTACGGAATCAGCCAGGCTTTCGGCAGTGACGATATAGCTCCCTGGTGCAGTGTCGTTGGGGATGATGAACGATGCCGTGAATGAACCAAGAGTACCAGTCCGGGTCATCGGGATGTCATGGTCGATTTCAATCCCGTTGAAGATCAGGGAGACCTGGGAGATACTCTTCTCGTTGTAATAAAACGAGTTCCCGGATACCGTTACCATTGATCCCGCTCTGCCAGAGAGAGGGAATACGGTCATGGTTGGCTGGTAGACGGTGACCGTTCGTTTTCTTGCGTTGCTTCCCGCTATGTTCGTGACAGTCAGTGTCACGGTATAGGTCCCGGCATCCTGATAGGTGTGCCATGGATTCTGCAGTGTAGAGCTGCTGTCATCCCCAAAATTCCACCACCATGCTGTTGGCGAACCCGTTGACGTGTCAGTGAATCGTACCGCAAGTGGTACAGGGCCTATACCGGATAAAGGATCCATTGCAAAGTTGGCAACCGGGAGCGTCACAACCGTAAAGGTAGCAGTGGCTG
>JAJRBU010000033.1 GCA_028679315.1 Methanoregulaceae archaeon | reverse complement strand
GAGATACTTCATTCCCTCGTCGTTATCGGTAAGATAATTTAGTACTACTTCCTTTAGATCCATGCCCTGTATTCTCCTGTTGCCTAAACTGAGTAGGATACAGGGCCTTTTCCAATTTTACATCACTTCGTGCACACTACCACTTTTCTTGGATCAAATGCAATTCATCATTCTGATATGAGTGATAAGTTGAATATTAAAAATAAAAGGATCTCACAGTCAGATGCGGGATTTTTTTCGAAGACTACTGGTGACGGATAAATCCCTGGGATAAGAGATCATCAAGCCATCGGTCGAGAAACGATGCGAGTTCATTTTTCACCTTCAGATTCACCAGCCCGGGTTTGGGATAGACGATTTTTCTGACCGACCTGTCCTGGTAAGAGAGGGGTTCCGCAATCTTATTCTTATGATCGATACGGATCTCAACATCCGGGTCAGCGATCACAAAACCGTCATCTACCCGGTTTTGTGACAGTGCATAGCAGTCATCTGCAATCCTGTCAATGCACAGTGGAGTATATGGTGGCTTCTCAATAACGGCATATTGTCGAACATCAAAGACACCCATCCTGTTCAGCTTCCCGTAGATTTTTTGATAAATATCTTCCACTGGCGAAAACCTCTTTTGTACGCAATTCAGAAACCGAAACGATAAATTTTGCCCCTCATGACAAGTTCCTGCCCTGATACGTCCTGATTGTATGATAAAGCAGGGTTGCCATACATGCATTTATCAGGGCGGTTACTATAATTATGAGAGCCATCCTGAAAAGGAAATCCGTTGGATCAGGAAACGTACCAAGAATTCGGGCACTGCTAATTGACAATGCCAGTGCAGTGTAAACAATTCCACTGGCAACCGTTGCAGCAAAAGCAGCGGCAAAGGATGCTATTCTTTTGTGATATCGAAGCGAGATGAATGTCATGAGGCAAACCGCTGCACCTAATGGTTCAGATAATAAAAAGGCAGGATTAATCAGCGACTGGCTGATAAGGGCGGTAATAATGCCGCTGACGAGTCCAACACCGATAGCGCCACCGAATGAACGCACAAAAATCATGATGATAACACTATAGAACGCTACCATCACATTCGGAGTCACAGGTTCTCCAGCCATGACGAGGACGAAGCGGAGGAATGTACCTGCACTGAGCAGAACTGCAACCAGGAAAATATCCCGTGAATCCATCGTGCCTCAGGAATGCCCTAGAACTTCTCTGGATATGTAGCTTGTTGTAGCATCAACGAACATCCCATAAAGGTGATGAGATTCATAGAAGAAGGTGTTCAACAAGGATACGAGTTCCGATTCCAACGAGTACCAGCCCACCGGCAATCTCGACAGGACGTCCAAAACGTGCCGAGAGCCGGGAGCCGAATAAGACCCCAAAAAATGAGACGATAAAACTGATGATGCCGATAATGGCAGCCGCTGATAGAATATCGGTAGAAAGAAGAGCAAACGATAGTCCGACGCCAAGCGAATCGATGCTCGTCGCAATAGCGAGAACGAACAGTGTGGCAATGTTCAGATAGTTCCTCTCAGGGGATTCCTCACCCTTGAAACCTTCATAGATCATCTTTCCTCCGATTACCGCAAGAATGCAAAAAGCGATCCAATGGTCTATGAAGCCGATCATCGATGCGATCCTGCTTCCTGCTGCCCATCCTGCGATCGCCATTACTGTCTGGAATATGCCAAAGAACAACCCTATCACTGATGCAATAAAGTACCTTCTCTCTGTAATTACCGTTCCTGCAGCGAGCGACACGGCAAAACAGTCCATTGCAAGGGCTATTGCAATGAAAAAGACCGTGAGGGGTTCCATTATTTTCTATGGGTCTTCCCACCGGATAAGCGTGTCTGGTATTCCGGGGTATTCTGGTGCGACAGAGATTATGCACGATTCGACTTCGGTAATCGAAGAAAAAGTATTTTAGTCGTCTGAAGAAATATCTGCCATTCTATAACATGTCAGGGTGAAGCGTTATTACGGGTTCTGTTTATGATGAGGTGTACCGGCATTCAATCGATGACCCGGAACAATTCTGGGGGCATGCCGCTGAGGAGATATCCTGGGAAAAAAGATGGGATAAGGTTCTTGGAAACTCCAGCGGTCCCTATTACCGCTGGTTTGAGGGGGCAATTCTCAATACCTGCTATAATTGTCTTGATATCCATATTGATCGGGGTGAAGGGGATCGGACTGCCCTTATCTATGATAGTCCTGTCACCTCTGTCATAAAAAAATACAGTTACCGTGATCTTAGGGATCTTGTTGCAAGGTGCGCTGGCGGACTCGTCAACCATGGTATAAAGAAAGGGGACAGAGTGGTTATTTACATGCCGATGATCCCTGAAACGGTCATCGCTATGCTTGCCTGTGCGAGGATAGGGGCAATCCACTCGGTGGTATTTGGCGGTTTTGCCGCACGGGAACTGGCTGCACGAATCAGAGATGCGCAGCCAAAGTTGATCATTTCCGCTTCCTGTGGCATAGAAATCAGCAGAGTAATTCCCTACAAACCGCTCCTCGATGAAGCAATCACTCTGTCAGGAACCGGACCACTCCTATGCGTGATATGCCAACGCCCCCAGTCCCAGGCAGCATTGATTGACGGGAGGGATATATCCTGGGATCAGCTCATGGACACCACTCAGCCTGCACCATGTGTTCCTTGTATTGCGACAGATCCCCTTTATATTCTTTATACATCAGGAACCACCGGTGTCCCAAAAGGGGTGGTTCGGGACAACGGGGGGCATCTTGTTGCACTGAACTGGAGTATGAAGTATATCTATGGAATGAAACCCGGAGAGGTGTTCTGGGCCGCTTCTGACGTGGGTTGGGTGGTGGGGCATTCGTATATCGTCTATGCTCCCCTTGCATACGGCTGTACTACTATCCTCTATGAAGGGAAATCCGTTGGTACTCCAGATCCGGGAGCATTCTGGAGGGTTATTGCCGAGCATGGCGTCGATGTACTCTTCACTGCCCCGACAGCATTCCGTGCGATTAAAAGGGAAGACCCACAGGGAGCGTTTATTAAAAAATACGATCTTTCAAAGTTCCGGATGCTCTTTTTAGCCGGTGAGCGATGCGATCCGGATACCCTCTCATGGGCAAAAGACAGGCTCAATGTGCCGGTAATCGATCACTGGTGGCAGACGGAAACTGGCTGGGCGATTGGTGCGAATACAGCAGGTCTTGGATTGCTTCCCATAAAACCGGGCTCCTGTACAAAGCCAGTACCCGGTTATAATATACGGGTACTCGATGATCATGGGGACGAACTTGCTCCTTGCCAGACCGGCAACATCGTGATACGACTCCCACTGCCACCCGGGTGCCTTACCACGCTCTGGAACAACGACCATGATTTCCATAAGACGTATCTGGCAGAATATCCAGGATATTACCTCACGGGGGATGCAGGTTTCATCGATACCGATGGATATCTCTGGATTATGGGTCGCATTGACGATATTATCAACACAGCAGGGCACCGGCTCTCGACCGGAGCCATGGAGGAGGTGCTTGCATCACACCGGGATGTTGCCGAATGCGCGGTGACAGGAGTTGCCGATGAGGTAAAAGGGGAGATCCCGATCGGTTTTGTCGTTCTCAAAGCAGGGGTTACGCGGAATTCCTCCGAGATTGAACGGGAACTGGTCAGCATGGTCAGGGAGAGGATAGGGCCCATAGCCTCTTTCAAGATAGCGGTTGTGGTCCGAAGGCTCCCCAAAACACGATCCGGGAAGATTCTTCGCGGAACGATGAAAAAAATCGCCGATGGAACTGAATACCGCGTGCCGGCGACAATCGATGATCCGGCCGTGCTTGACGAGATAAGAGAGAGCCTGGCAATAAGAGGATTTCCAAAAAAGCCGAAGAAATAACAGCCAGGTACATCCCCCTCGATTATCCCGGGGACTATTTTTTTTACTTTTTAAAAAAACCGTATGATTTTCTTTAGGGACACAGGCATACAGAATGATAATGACGGAGCCATTTTCATATAAACCGCCGATGACCGATATGGGGTCGAGCATAAAAAAATGAAAATCACGAAGTGATTTTCGTTGGTAAAAGTTATGAAAGCCACGTTCTATCACTGTCTTTTCCTTGTTCCCTGGAAGGGCCAGATATCAGGGAACCACAATCGGGACACCGGGGTAATCTCCTCTATCCTTTCAGTCCACTCCCTTAATCCTCGTCTCCTGGGTTCACCCATCCTCAAGGTTGGAGATCAGGGGGAAAAAGACGATAAAACGGTATATCTTTGCCTGAAACTACAAATTCAGCGAGTAGAGTGCATAGTTCAGAATCGTAGCAAATGAGACCCACGCAATATAGGGAACGAGCAGCCAGGCAGCCGCTTTCCGTATGGGATAGAATGTCACTATTGTTGCAAAGATAAAGACCCAGAGCGGGGTAATGACCAGAAGGCCATAAAGGGGCGATTCAAGACCGAAGAAGGCAAATGACCAGAGCGTATTGAGGATAAGCTGAACAGCAAAGAGAATAAGAGGAATACGAATATTACGCCCTTTCTTCCCTTCCATAATTACAAGGAACAGGGAAATTCCCATAAGAACATACAACAAGGTCCACACTGGTGCAAAAAGCCATGAAGGAGGATTAAATGAGGGCTTAATGAGTGTCGCGTACCAGGAGTCCTGCCCGGTAGAGGTAGCCAGTGCCCCCAGGAGACCGGCACAATTACATAACAATATTGAACCGATAAGAATCATTACCGACTGTTTTTTGGAGGTATGCTCTTCCATAAGATATCCTGCAGTGTAAGCCTGATAATATTTGTTGTGAGGAGTATCTTTTTTGGGATTTCTGGGATAAGAATTAATCCTTTTTTTAAAAAATGGCGTACAGAAGAACATACGACGACTATTTTTTATAATTCGTTCATCTATTGTCTGCTGAATGATCCGGATGAATCTTCTTACACAATAAATTCCTGGTGAGAGCACCGGGATATGAGGATGCTCCTCCACTCACGGTTCCGGTGCTTGGCATATGTTATATGGTTCTTGACGCAAACACCTTCTGGAACCATGGCACACCGGACCGCGAGGATTGGACTTGTCCAGAGCAGGGTATCCGGAGATAGTGAAGAAAACCTGTCCCGTACGCTTGCCCTTTCCCGAAAGGCTGCTGATATGGGAGCCCGGATAATCTGTCTCCAGGAACTCTTCAGGATGCCCTATTTCCCCCAAAACGAACACTGTGATGCTGCTCCTTTTGCAGAACCGCTCCCTGGAGATTCCACAAAGACATTTGCCGAATTTGCACGGTTTTATAAGGTCTCTGTCATTGTCCCCTTCTATGAAAAAGGGGAGGAAGGAAAATATTACAACTCAGCAGTAGTGATTGATGAGAATGGCACGATCATGCCTCCGTATCGGAAAGTGCATGTTCCTCACGATCCCCTTTTTTACGAACAAAATTACTTTACCGGAGGAGATTCGTTCAGGATCTATTCCTGCGGACCGGTAAAGATAGCCGTCCTGATCTGCTATGATCAATGGTTCCCTGAAGCTGCACGGGCAGTTACCCTTATGGGAGCCGATATCATCTTTTACCCGACAGCTATCGGATGGATAAAAGGGCTTGAGGATCCGGCAGAAGGGGACTGGCGGGTTGCATGGGAAACGGTCCAGAGGGGTCATGCAATATCCAACGGTATTTATGTCGCTGCAGTCAACCGATGGGGAACGGAAGGTGATCTCACATTCTGGGGGAGTTCATTTGTCTGTGACTCATTCGGGAACATCGTTGCCAGGGCAGCAAGCGACCGTGATGAGGTGGTTATTGCGGATGTATCACTTGAACTGAATGAGAAGGTACGTTCAGGGTGGGGTTTTCTCCGGAACCGGAGACCTGACATGTATGGAATTCTTACAAAAAGGATGTGAAAGGATGGTGCCGGCACGGTACGGACCATTGGATGCCACCCCTCGTTCACTCGGATTCCGGATGCCAGCTGAGTGGAAACGCCAGGAAGGAATATGGCTCTCCTGGCCAAAAGATGAAGATACGTTCCCTGATCTCATTCCTGTTGAACAGGCTTATATCCAGATAATCAGGGAAATCTCTCATTATCAAAATGTACACCTGCTCGTAAGTAATGAAGACATCGCGCAATATGTATGGGATATTCTCAAAATGGAGAGAATCCGGACCGATCATCTGAAATTTCACCAGATCGACTATGCGGATGTCTGGTTCAGGGATTATGGCCCGAGCTTTGTAATAAACCATGAAAAATCGTCTCTTGCCATGGTTGACTGGACCTTCAATGCATGGGGGAATAAATACCCCGGGCTTCTCACCGATGACGAGATCCCGTCTATGATGAATAAGGAACTCGATATCCCGCAGTTTGTTCCCGGCATAGTTATGGAAGGAGGGTCGATTGATGTGAACGGTTGCGGTACGGTAGTAACCACAGAACAGTGCCTTCTGAATCCGAATCGCAATCCTGATCTGGATCGTACCGGGATTGAATGGTACATGAAGGAATATCTTGGATGCAGCCATGTCATCTGGCTTAAAGAGGGAATCGCAGGAGATGATACTGATGGCCATGTTGATGACATCGCCCGTTTTATAAACGATACTACCATCTTGTGTGCTCACGAAGAAGATCCGGATGATGAGAATTATGCCCCCCTGATGGAGAACCATCAGATACTCATAACATCGACCGATCAGGATGGGACACCAATCAGCGTTATTCCCCTCCCCATGCCCGCGGAAGTCAAGGACCAGAACCGGCTCCCTGCGAGCTACGCCAACTTTCTCATCACTAATAAGGTGGTTCTTTTCCCAACATTCGAGGACCCAAACGATGGGATTGTTGAAACTATCCTCAGGTCAGCATTCCCGGAAAGAGAAGTGGTAGGAATCGATTCCAGAGCATTGGTACGGGGTCTTGGAACAATCCACTGTATAAGCCAGCAACACCCCGAACCGTGATTTCATTCCCTTTTTTTGAGAGAACACGATATTTTAGGGTATAGTGGCATTTCATCCAGCATTTTTTCACCCCACCAAAGGATTTCATGTCTTTTAAAAAACACTCCCGGGGGTTGCACCTGTGTTTTACCCCCGCCGCTGTGGGGTCCCCCAAGATGCGATAGCATGGTATCAATCTCATACCTCCTTCTTTGTGAGTTACTACATGGGATTTAACATTTTTTTCATCGATTTTAGAGCCGAAAAAAATGGAATATCTTCAGACGTAATTTAATCGCAGGGTTAGTGATGAAAATAGTACTATACCACATTTTTTTACCAGAACAGGATTCAAGGGCAATTTCCGGAATGACCTTTCAGGTACAGGTCATGCTCTGGAATGGACGAGAAATGTATTTCGCAATTATATGGTTTTTGACGGATTGTTGAACAGGTACACAACCTTTTGCCCGAGTGTCGATGGAAGAAAAGGATTACCCGTAGTAGATACAGGTCTACACGTTTTAATTCGTTCATATTCTCTTGCCATGACTTTTTAGGGATAAGGTAATGAAATGATAGCAGGGATCTGATCTACAAACCCAGATTACAGGTTGGATGATGATGGAGGTCAGCGAATCAGAGCGGATAATATTTGGAGATCCTTTTCTAGCCGATATTGACAGGGAGGGCATCTGCGGTGTCGACATGCACTGTCATACCAATCACTCTGATGCACCTGTGAAAATCTCCGATCTTCTCCGTTATGCAGAGAAGAAAAAGATAGGGATAGCGATCACTGATCACAATCAGGTTAGTGGCAGTATTCAGGCAATAAAGAATTCACGGACCACCCTCGTAATTCCGGGTATCGAGGTGAGTGCCCTTGACGGCCCGCACATTCTCCTCTATTTTTACCAGCCCGGGGATCTTCAGGAGTTCTATAAGACTTCAATTGAGAGGAAGAAACAAAAGAGTCCATATCTGGCTATCAGGGCTACTACCTCGGATATCCTGGATCAGGCATCCGATTATTCCTGTATCTGTAGTGCTGCGCACCCTTATGGATATTTATTGTTCAATAAAGGGATCGGTCGATGTGTTGAACGGCACTATCTGCCGGAGACTTTGATATCCCGCTTCGATGCAATAGAGGTAATAAGCGGCGGAATGAAGCGATGTGAGAATATGCGGGCAGTGGAGCTGGCCGGAAAATATCAAAGGGGACTGACCGGTGGATCCGATGCCCATCTGCTGAAGGATTACGGACGTGTTCTCACCTTTGCACCAGATCAAGGGGTACATGATTTCCTCGATGCGGTGCTAAAGCAGCGTAATTTTGTTATTGGGAAGGAAAAAAGCCTGATCGACAAAGGTCTGATGGGTGCACTGATTACCCCGCGATACCTTCCCTATCTTATTCCTTCGATTGCCATTCACTACGAGCAGAATATCCCACGACTCAAACGGTTCCTCATGAAAAAGGCTGGTTCGGGGAAGGAGTAGACATGATGATCGGTGGTAAGGAAAAGATAAGCAGATCACTGTATAATCTGTATTTCACTTCAGTATGTCCACCTTCTCTATGGCAAAGGGATGCTTATGATTGAATATCCCGTAACACGACTCCGCGCCCTCATAACGCAGTATACCGTTATATCGACGGTGCCTGATATCGGGTCATACAGGATAATAACCAAGAAAAAGCCTGGTCGCTGGATATTCCGTGGATGTAACTGAACCAATTGCCTGGGAGGATAGAAAGGGGAACAAGTACAGGAAAAAATCCGCGAATTCAAGGAAGACTCCAATTTTAGCGTTGATATGAATAATATCACCAATGAGAAGGGTATCCTTCATGTTACAGCTTCATTTTTCATCAATCCCGTGAACTATTCAGTATCCAGGGCTGATTTTTCAGATCGGGATGCCATCCTGTCGGTTACCAATACAACCCTCCATGCCCGTGCAATTGAGGGTATCCAGTCCTTCTTCATGAATGAAACATTCAATCCTGATATCTCGGCGATACGGTATTATGACGACCGGTACGAGATTGAGGGGCCGGGAATGTTTTTCAGGGTCAATGCAACAACCGGCACGGTCGTTTCTCTCCGGCTGATCGGGAATGAATCCGTTCAGGCACTGAACGGAAGTGAGCAGTATACAGGAGCACGGGAAGCGTTACCCAATACTCT
>JAJRBU010000021.1 GCA_028679315.1 Methanoregulaceae archaeon | reverse complement strand
AAATCAGTCAGTGACGATAAAAATGCCCATCTTAAAAGAAATGTTAAAATTATCTATTGTTTTTTGGATCCAGGGGCCTGGGTTATGATTTTCACCGCATCCACAATCTCCGGCAGCATCTCGGCAGGAAATCCCATCACCATCTCATCATCAGATATCCCTGAAAACCTTCGTGAGCCATCACAACCGAGTGAAAAATTCGGCTTCCCGGTAAGGTAGGTCTGGGCGACTGAGTCCGAACAGACCGACTGGATACCCGAGAACTCGGCATGGGCCCGCCCTCCCAGGCGGAATAGCGAAGATTGTGCCAGTTTCAGCATGGCCCATGGATTGGTGATAATAAGAATGACCTGCGGGGTGAAGGGAGTCTTTTCCAGGGGAGCATACATCGTTGCATAGGTCTCTCCGGTGGGAAGGTGAGGCACGCTCTCCATCGTCCTTTTACTGGAAGTGACACTCTCAAATTTCCCGAGTTTAAAATAAAACTTACCGGTCTTCAGGGTCGGTGAAAGGTCCCTGAGCCCTAATGCGTAGGAACCGCCATTACACTCGTGTTTGTCTGCCGTGGCATAGAAGATCCTGCCCTCATTCCTGGCAAGGCTCACCATCATGCAGTGCCTGATGGTCTTATCGATCTCGGTCATACCGGGTGGAATATCATCCTTCGTTGTCGCAAAAGCCAGTGCAACAGGGGATCCTTTCAACTTCAGGGAGGTTTTAAGGATTTCAGATGACGCTGCGTAATCGATTTTTATTTTCAATGCTTCCTCTACCATGGATGGTCGTCTCCTGATAACACACACATACATGATCTGATTATTTAAATACGAGACGATTTGAACAGACGCCAAACGAATGAGATATGGCGAAAACATTATTTTTTCTGTTCAGCACGCTGTAGTTCCAATCGTTTTCTCTCAATCTGGCCTTTAGAAGCAATGCTCAGTATATAGCCGATTGCTATGATTACCAGTGAAATTCCGATCCCCAGTCCTGCTATCGTTCTTCCATCGGTGGCAGTGGACGCATAACCTAGGAACAGTACGGCAAGTACCACGGCTATTACAATCAAGAGACGCCCCTTCAGGACATCGAAGGATGGTGTATCCAGCCATTCTGGGAGGTTGATATCCGAATCAATAAAGAGCTGATAGAGACCAAGTGCAAAAATAATAAGGACAAGGCCGATCAGGTAGAGGTCAATCATTTCTGTTACAGTGACCGACAGAAATGTTCCTGCCTCCTCGGAGAGAATACCGTCATGTATGAAAAACAATATAATCCGGTACAATTCCGCAAATCCGGTTATTATCACAAAAATAGAGGTAAGAATCATACCGATAATGGCAATGATTACCAGAACCCGGCTGATAAAATAGAGATTCTTCAGCCAGACACGCTTTTCAAGAGTGTCCTTCACAAGACTGTCATCAGTCATATCGTCCCACAAATTCAAGTTAAGCGCTTATCTATTTCACACTATTCTTTCGATCGGAGTAATTCGGACTTTATGGTCAGTATTCCCAAATATTAATCGGGATTTTTTGATTTTCCAGAATATCCTCCGTTTAGCAATGGTATCTTTTGTTGCCGCCCGCCGCGGCCTAGGCTTGAGCGGCACCCTCCTGCCTTGTCTTTCTACGGCTGCCTGCTGCTGTCCCATCTTCATCCTTGCTACGAGCATCAATCTTCTTCCTCTCTGATGGCCCAGATGTTCTCGAAGAGCAGGAGACTGGGCGATGTGTTTTTCGGCAATAACATTACTAACGCCCCAATGTCACTTTCAGAGAACCATTCAGAGAACCATTCATCGGTGCGTTTTTCCAGTTCCCTGTATGCTGCACCCGCCTCTCCCTCCAGACAAGTCAATGGTATGATTGGGCGATCCGGATTTCTTCGTTTTACCCTCTGACCCTTTTTAAGCATCCACTATTCCCAGGGGTCAAGGTTGTTGACGTTATCAATACAGTCATTAGACATGTTCGCGAGGTCATCAGGCACAATGTGGCTAAGCCGCTTTTGTCGATGATCAGGTTCCGATCGAACGTCTTCGTTTTGAGCTTATAAAGAGCTTCTGGACACGAGTCTTTCGGGTCATTCAGGCCGGATGTACCGTTCGTTCCGCTCCTTGCCGAACAACAGAAACACTATGCAGAAGCTCAAGCGACGCAGATTCGGGAAGGTCATCATAATCATCGTCGCTCTGTCCAGTTCGTTTATATTGCAACCGGCAAATCATGATCACCTTACCTGGCAATGCATAATTGTCCGAAATTTTAGTTTCCTCCATCATGACGAGACTCGTGAAAATTGAGGGGTATTGGTTAAGCCAATGGTTATTTTTATTTGAGCTGTTCTCCGACCTTTGCCCCCTCTGCAAGGGCTGCTCCCATCGCTACGAGTGAATCAAGAGTTATGAAACCGTTGGCGAGAAGAATACCGTGTTGTTTGAGCGCTATCTCCTTGAATTTCTTTGCCCAGAGATGCTCAACAAGCAGGAAGCCTGCTGCAGTATCGTTGGGAATGTTCTTTGCAATTTCCTTGATTTGTTCCCTGCTGAGGCCAAATTCCTTGTAATACATGTGCTCGGCACCAGCATTCGCCCCGGCGATCGCACCTTCTTTTCCGGCTGCACCATACCCGATAAGCGCTCCGATTCCGGCACCTAATTTTATTCGGTCATCATCAGAAAGTTCAGTCAGCTGAACAGATCCAAACTTGCCTTTCTCATCCTTTGCAATTGCAAGGAGTCCTACTACTCGAATGATCTTCTTCTCACTGAGTGCGAATATTTCCTTGAGTAATTCACCTTTGAGGTATTTCACTTCCGGAAATCCAATCGCTATCAACTGTATCGGTCCAAATTCAACCATTTTTTCCTCCAAAATACTGTTTTCCTCTATCGTGTTCTCTTCTTACACCCTGGTGTGGCGAGTGCAATCTCACTCTGGTGGAATATGATATGTACCTTCGGATAACTCTCATTCATTGAAAAGAATCCTCCGGATGTTTCAAAAATTGAAAAGAGTAATCCCGAACTATCTCTTCGCAGATCTCAAAATAATAGTAAGATTGATAGATGACTGGCTCTATCAGCATGAATGTAATAGTCAATTTGTTGATAGTCATTGTATTATGGGGTGAAACTAGTACTACAACTCTATTTTTAAGAGAATCACCTGCACATCTGGATAGCATTAAATGGTACCCATCCAATATTCAGATGATTTTGAGGAGGAAAAAAATTGGATTGGAAATGGTGGATAATCGTTATCGCACTGCTCTTGTTGATCATAATCGGGGGTGCATATCTGCGGTATAATTTTTGGTTTGGCTAATAAGCAGTTCTGATGGGGAAGAGAGCAATGACTGTATGAACCACACTTCATCGCCCGTTGAAAGAAGAACTATCCCCTTTTTTCATGTCGTTTACCAATTATCAAAAAGAGCACAGGTTTGAGATAGAAAGGAAACGGATCAATGGTTAAAAATATGCATGGAACGTAATCCGAGTGTATTTCACACCATTTTCCCCCTTCTACTATAATACTGGAATCAACGGTGAAAAAGAGATTTTATTTTTGCCCCGGCTATGATCTCCTTTTTCTGGTGGTGTTTAAACCAAAAGATACTCATGATGGCAACGATGACGGACCTGTCAATACAAACATCAAGTCAAGCAACCGTGAGATAATGCTTCATCAATAGAGAAAAGGAAAAATTGGAAAATATGTATTCAGGCTGTTTTTTGTGCAGACCTGAGGAAGAATGAACCAACGATTGCCGCAAATCCGAAGATGATACCCAACATCCCAAAGACGAACGGGACTGCAATCGTGGAAGCTATGGGACTTGCGAGGATGAGGATGCCGAAGAGAATTGAGAGGAGGCCTAGGATTCCGACACCCCATCCCTTGCCGGTAAACGCACCATACAGGGCATAAAATCCGTAAATCAGGGCGATAATCCCGACCATAATGGTGAATACAAACGGCACGACAAAGGTGCTGTACCAGGGATAGGCAAGTATCAGGAGCCCGAGGATGATGCCAAGAATACCAAGGAGTATCTTCATACCCCTGTTTGTGGGATCCGCTGCAGCGCTGAACAGGGTAAAAATACCGCTCACGAACCAATAAGCGCCAAGGAAGACGATAATCACCATGAGAGTCTGGAGCGGGTACATGATCAGATAGATACCAAGGATAAGGGCGATGATTCCCTGGATCAGCAGGAGCCACCAGGGAAAGAAGGTTCCCATCGGATTGGGCACTCCCGTTGTTGAAGACATTTCAGTCATGTTTAAAATCTCCTATTTATACAGAAAAAAATCTGGAGGGCCTATTATATGTACCTTAAGGTTATTCTCAAAAATTGAGAAGAACACTCCGGGCTACCAAAAAAAATGAAAGGAATTTTATGAATTTCGTTTCGTCGCAAGGAGCATTTGGGATACATTGGAAAACCATTGTATAGTGGCGGAGATCTTTTGATTCTCAACTATGTTCAGGATCAAGAAAAAGAGGGAGGCTGGATAGGATTAGAATCCTGTTTTCTCCGTTTGAATTATTTCTTCTCTTCCGTCTTCTCAGCCTCTTCTTTCTTCTCTTTCTTATCGTCTCT
>JAJRBU010000175.1 GCA_028679315.1 Methanoregulaceae archaeon | reverse complement strand
TGGCAGACAAACTCTTCTGGTACAGCAAGATCCGCCAGTACCATTCGCTGATGAAGATCCTGATGAGAACGCAGACCGAGGTGTCCGAGATCGTAGAAAAGGTCAATAACCTGATCAAGGTTACCGATGATGTGTACTATGCACGGGTCTATGCAATGGCACTCAAGGTGCTCCGAAGCCAGCAATGGACCGAGAGCCTGAACCGGCGTATCGGGATCATCCGCGAGAACTACCGGATGCTCTCTGATGAAGTGGATGTCCAGCACTCCAACTTCCTTGAATGGGTGGTGATCATCCTGATCGCCATCGAGGTTGCGCTGTTCCTGCCGACTACGCTGCATTGAACGCACAATCCCAGGGAACTTCTCATTTTCTTAACAAGGTTTCCACGCAGGATTCCTTGCGTTGTTCACTCCGGATGCTGCTCTTGCCGCACAACAGGTGGGCATTTATCAGAGGAACTCCAATTGATAGAGAACGATGCCGCAGGTATGATACCATTCATGGTATCATCCATGTGGATATTCAGGAACCCGTCCATGAACAAAGCGCAGGATGGCCAGTCACGGAACCATATCAGGCCAGGATTACAGGTCCGGATCGTCCAGAAGAAAGACCAGAAGAGCGGGAGACTGACTGAAGGGACCGTCCATGAGATCCTGACCGGTTCTTCATTCCATCCCCATGGGATAAAGGTCCGGCTGACCGATGGAACAGTCGGCAGGGTGCAGGAGATCGGGCGTCCTGAACGGTGAAAAACAGGACCGCGGGCCGGATTTCTCCTGTCCGGGTACTCCTTTTTTACACTTCCCGAAAAACCTGCGACAGCACTGCACCATGACCGATTCTTCTGATCCGCTTCACCCGGGAGCAAAGCCGGAGCATGTCCGCGCGATGACCGAGGGAATCTCGCTCCTCACCGGAGATCCCAAGACCGCCATCCGGAAGCTCTCCCTCCCGATGATCGCCGCGATGCTCTGCATGTCGGTCTACAACCTGATCAATGCCATCTGGGTGGCAGGGCTCGGGGCCGATGCACTTGCTGCAGTCGGGTTCATGACCCCGGTCTTCATGGTATTCATCGGGCTTGGAAACGGGCTCGGGGCAGGGGTCTCCTCGGTTGTTGCCCGAAGGATCGGCGGCAGAAACCGGCAGGGAGCCGAGAGTGCCGCGATGCACGGACTCCTGATGGGGGCTGCGATAGCGGTGATCGTGACCATCCCGCTGGTGCTCTTTACCGAGCCCATAGCGGTTCTTCTCGGGGCTGGTTCCGTTGTACCTCTCGCTGCTGAGTATGGGAGGATCCTTTTTATCGGTACAATCTTCATCCTCTTCAATAACATCGCGTATGCCATCCTCCGGGGTGAAGGCGATACCAAAAGAACGATGTACGCGATGGTGTTCTCTTCGATCCTGAACGCTGTCCTCGACCCTATTCTCATCTACTGGGCTGGCCTCGGGATCGCCGGTGCGGCGGTAGCGACCGTCATCTCGATCGTCTCCGTCACTCTCATCATCATGTACTGGTTCCTCGTCAGGAAGGATACCTACCTTTCCATAACGATGAAAGGATTTACCCCGGACAGGTCCATCACCCATGATATCCTCGGGGTGGGGTTGCCGGCGAGTGTCGAATACCTCCTGATGTCGACGCTCTCCATCATCATCAACGCGATTCTCGTCATGGTTGCCGGCACCGATGCCGTGGCGGTCTACACTTCAGGATGGCGCCTCCTGATGTTTGCTGTGATTCCCGATATCGCGATCGCAACCACGCTCATCTCCGTTATCGGTGCAGCGTATGGCGCCCGGAAATACCAGAACCTCTCCCTCGCCTACGGGTATGCGATACGGCTGGGCATCATTATAGCAGCAGTAATGGCGGTACTAATCTTTGTCTTTGCCGGGCAGGTAGCCCTCCTTTTCACCTATTCAGAGTCGACGGCCTATCTCACCCCACGGATCGCGTCGTTCCTCCGGGTGATCTCAGTGCTGCTTATCTTCATGCCCGCCGGGATGATGTCCCTGTCGGTCTTCCAGGGGACCGGCAGGGGATTCACCTCGCTTGTGATCAACCTTCTCCGGGGCCTTGCATTCGTGGCGGTCTTCGTAATACTGTTCGGGATCGTGCTCGGGTACGGTGAGATCGGGGTCTGGATCGGGATCGTGCTCGGTAATATTCTCGGTACTGCGGTCGCGTATACCTGGGCCGGGATGTATATCAGACGCATCAGAGCACTGGAAGAGTAACCCCCCTGAACGCTACCCGGGAGCAAGATCCCGTGCTGCTGCCCTTGCAGTCGAGAATGCTGCCTGGAGGTTGTATCCCCCGGTATCGCCATCGATATCGAGCACCTCCCCGATACAATACAGGCGGGGGATAAGGAGCGACTCCATTGTATCCGGATCGACTTCATCAAGTGAGACACCCCCCCGTGTTACCATCGCTTCATTCCAGTCTCCAGGACCAAGCACCGGGAAAGGATAGGCCGAGAGGTGGCGGATCAGCTCATCCCTCGCTTTCTTTGGCAGGTGGGCTCCGGTGAGATCGGCAGGGATGCCAAGCAGCTCGAGAATCCGGGCGATGAACCGTCCCGGAAGAGCATAGCCTGAGAGGATACTCTTCACCTGTTTTGTCCCGGACGAGGCTATCCTGGTGACAACGTCTTTTTTGAGTATCTCGTCTGTCAACCCGGGAAGAAACGAGATCTTCAGGGTATCCCCGGGCAGGATATACCTGGAGAGATGGAGGATCCCGGGTCCTGATAACCCGGTATGGGTGAACAGCAGGTCACCCCTTGCCTCCCGGATCCTCCGTCCATCCCGGAAGAGAAAGAACCCGAGCCCGTCAAACGAGATCCCTGCAAGGTCCGCGAAGGGATAATCGCCGACCCGGATGGGGACGAGAGCAGGGGCGATCGGGGCAATACGGTGCCCAAGGGATGCTGCAAGGGAGAATCCGTCGCCACTTGACCCGGTCAACGGATAGGACGACCCCCCGGTCGCGATAACAAGTGATCCGGATTCGTATTCGGTCTTCCCGGTCCTGATAAAAAAACCCTTTCCAGACCTCCGGACTTCCTTCACGGATTCGCTGCACCGGATTTCTACCCCCTTTTCTCTGCACTCCGCGAGAAGCACTGAAAGGACATCAGAAGCCATCCTGCTTTTCGGGAAGATCTTCCCGGATTCATCAGGGGCAAGGGGGACACCACGGCTGGTGAACCATGCCACCAGGTCGCGGTTCGTACACTTCCGTAGGCAGGATTGCAGGAATACCCCATGATCCCCGTACTTCGAAAAGAAATCGCTGATATTCCCCCCATGGGTGAGGTTGCACTGCCCGGACCCCGTGATCAGGAGCTTTCTCCCGCAGGAAGGCATCTTTTCGAGCAGGAGCACCGCCTGCCCTGAACCGGCTGCCTCAGCTGCGCAGAAGAGACCGGCCGGTCCGCCTCCAATGACGATCACAGGGTGATATTCCACAACAGGATTTACTCGTCTCGGGAGGTATTCGATGTATCGGATTACGGATACGGCAATGCCGGGAATTTCCTCTTTTATGCTGAGACAGACACTGTTTTTTTGAGCCTGGCATTCACCCTTTCCTGATCTCGTTATACAGGGAGACAAGGGACAGGCTGATCAGGTTTAACGTCGTGGCACCATACCATAGGTACAGCTCGTTCTGGGTAAGGCTCGTGATCCACCCTGACCAGAGCATCAGGCAGATGATGATGAACGATAACAGGGTGTCGACTGCCAGGAAGACCAGAGGCCGGTGGATGAGTCGCCCGATCTGTGCAATGGTGCAGTATTCAAACGGGGCATGATGCCCAGCAAGGTCGAGGATCGACCGGCCGGTATTCATCAAAAGATCGAGGCATGCCCATACGATCACAATCCCTCCGAACATGACCAGCCAGTAAACCCCTGTTCGGTACGCAGTCAGGCCAAAGAGGAGCTTGAAGATGCAGAACGGGATGCCGATAGTGAGGGAGAGAAAGAAGGGGCGGATGAAGAAGCGCTGAATGGTATCGTATCGCCTCTCTCCTGGAAACGTTTCTCCTGGCATGATGAGTAACAGGGACGTTTGGCTCCCCATCGCATTAAGCTGACGCGGAACTTCAGCCGACAGGGATTTCTCGATCCTCCACCTACAGGTCCACTGATCATGACGACAAATGCAAGGGCAACCCTCCTTGTCGCAGGGCTCATGGAGACCGGCTGGGCAGTCGGGCTCAAATATTCTGAAGGCTTTACCAGGTTGATCCCGTCCCTGTTCACCATCGGGCTGATGGCAGGGAGTTTCTATTTCCTCTCCCTGTCACTGCGGGACCTGTCCCTTGGCACTTCCTATGCCATATGGACTGGAATAGGTGCGATCGGGACCGTTCTTCTGGGGATGGTTCTCTTTGGGGAGTCGCGGGATACGGCTCGCCTTGTCTGCCTGTTCCTGATCATTGCGGGTATCCTCGGGCTCAGGTTCGTGGGAGGGGAGTGAAAGGGGAACCGATGATCCCAGGGAGGTTTCCCTTCGCTATTGAATTTTCTTAATATTCTGATAATTCTGATAATTATAAATAATGTCCCGGCCTAATCAGTTATCATGAAGAACAAGGCCGGGCAGGAGAATTCCTCCTGCTGCTCCCCGTCCTGCCGCGTAGAGGCGATCCTCACTGTGGACGAGCGGGGCCAGATGGTGCTCCCAAAGGAGATCCGGGATCGGGCAGGGATACAGCCAGGTGGAAAGCTAGCCCTGATCAGCTGGGAGAGAGAGGGAGAGATCTGTTGCATCTCACTGATCAATACCGGCCGGCTGATTGGGATGGTGCAGGAGGCGCTCTCCCCTATGATGAAGGATCTGATGGAGGCATCCCGTTGAAGGTAGTGGGAAAAGCCACGTCAACAGCAAGAGTCGGGGGATCCACCGAACCTGGCGATGAAAAAGCATGCTGGAGTGCCCCAAGTGATTGCTGCAGCACCACCTCTCCCTGTTCCTGTAATTCCGGAGAGAGTAACTCCTCGGATTGCTGCACGACACCCTCCCCCTGTTCCTGCACCAACCTCCCGGCAGAACTTGAGGACCGTAGTATCCCCTGTCCGGTTATACCGCCTCTCCCGCTCGTCACCGATCTCACCGTTTCGGATCGGTTCGACCATATTCTTGCCCGATGGGGCGTAAACCGGTCGGGGCACAGGAAGGATCCGGGGCTCTACACGATCGGCACTCCCACACCAGATTCACCCGTCATCGTAACCGCAAATTACACGCTCAGTGTCGATGCCGTCCGGAAAGTCCTCGCAGGGATCGATTGTTACCTGCTGGTCCTTGACACAAAGGGGATCAATGTCTGGTGCGCTGCCGGCAAAGGAACGTTTGGCACCGCAGAACTTATCCGGAAGATAGCACAGACAGGTCTCTCAAACCTCGTCCGCCACCGGACCCTTATCCTGCCCCAGCTCGGTGCTCCGGGAGTCGCTGCCCACGAGGTCCGTCGCCTGTCCGGTTTCCGTGTTGAGTACGGTCCGATCCGGGCAGATGACCTGCCCCGGTATCTGGAGACCCGGGTATGCACCCCGGAGATGCGAAGGGTCCGCTTCCCTCTCAAAGACAGGGCGGTCCTGATCCCGGTGGAACTTGTTCAGTCTGCGCTGTACATGGTGGCGGCGACAGTCATTCTCCTGGTCCTCGCCGGTCCGCTTGCCGGACTTGCTGCGGTCGCAGCGGTACTGGCCGGGACCGTGATCTTCCCGCTTGCGATGCCACTCCTCCCGGTCAGGGACTATACGATCAAGGGACTCATGCTCGGAGCAGGTATTGCACTACCGTTTGCATGGGCAGCGGTTACCTTCTCACCCGGTCCTTCCTATGTGGGATGTATCGCCGCACTTGCAGGGATGCTCGCCATGAGTGCGGTAACAGCGTATCTTGCCCTGAACTTTACCGGTGCGACGCCATTTCCCTCCCGGACAGGAGTGAGAACGGAGATCTTCTCGTATGTTCCTGCCATTACCGCCATGTTTGTTATCGGGTGTATCCTCATGGTTGCACTTGGCGTGCTCCGGCTGATGGGAGTGTGGTGAGGATGTTTGACTCGTATACCCTGAACACGCTTCGGTTCTACCCGGAGCGGTGCATCAACTGCCGGCGCTGCACAGAAGTGTGCCCCCACGGGGTCTTTTTTGAGGGGGAGAGCAGCGCAGTTCTCGACTCCCCGGAACGGTGCATGGAATGTGGGGCTTGTGCACGGAACTGCCCTCCCGGGGCAATCGAGGTGCAGAGCGGCGTTGGCTGTGCAGCAGCGCTCATGCGAAAGGCACTCACCGGAAAAGGGGAGGAGACCTGCGGTGACGGATCCTGCTGTGGAGGAGATGAATCCTGCGAGTGTTGCTGAAAGAAGAGATGGGATAAAAAATTGCAGGGAATCTTTGTTATATTCTCCCCGCAGCCCTGTTCTCCCAGTCCTTTTCCAGATCGAACAGGATAGACAGGTCAACATCCGCGTAGGATTTTCTCCCTACCTCGAAGGGATCGTCCATGTCCTTGATCAGGAGGATCAGGGAGATGAGCAGGGCAGTGATGACCGAGAAGAGGACCACTCCCTCGTACCAGAGATCGATTTTTACGAAGAAGAGGATGCCGATGACGCCGGCGGCTGCCAGTTCAGCGATGGTATAGGCGGCTGGGATGAACGAGGTATGCTTGATCACGGCGATCCGGTTTGAGAACCGTTCGACCGCGATCAGCTCAGTCCGGAGTTTGACAAGGATCGGGCCGGCGACGTTTGCATCGGCAAGCTCGTATATCTCTTCATTGATCGTCTCTATCTCTTTCCGTATTCCAGCCATTTCCCATGTATTATTCCGGAAATTTTCTGTGATGGCTTTGAGAAGCGAGAGGGCATGTGTCCGCATCCCGGCCGCGTTTTCGGCGTGTTTCTGCCCGGCGAGCCCCGTATCGTCATAAAGGGCTGAGAGCGCCGTGACAAGTTCCCCGGGTATCCGCTCGCTCTCCTTGAAGTCTGCCAGCGTCCCGGTGAGGATGATGGCAATCGTGAATATGGCGCCACCGACAAAGGCGGTGACGAGGTTGGTGACCGAGAGGATATCCAGCCCGGCACTATCGATCGCAAGGCGGATGACAAGAAGGATTGCTGTGATGGCAAGTGCCTTGAAGACAAGTCCCCATTTCCGCATGAAAGAGTCCATACCACCTTTTTCACTCCTCCGGTTTAAGCATTCTGATTTTTTTAAAAAATCGACTGAAGAGGAACAAGATACAACGAGAGGGCGCGTAAACCGTAGATATTTGAGTATTAATGCATCCTCAATCCTGTCGGAGACCAGGTCACGGGTCGCCTTTGTATCCGGGTGAAATGGTGAAATGAACAGAGGCGAGGAAGGACCTCCTCCAATCCTGCATGAAGCATACTTTCTTTATTCCCGGTTGGAACAATATAACAGGAAAATGAGTTATCTCTTCGAGATCATTGTCATTCTCGTCCTTATTGCCATCAACGGGTATTTTGCCCTCTCCGAGTTTGCTATCATCTCCGCAAAGAAAGTACGGCTCCAGCAGCGTGCCGAGGAAGGGGATAAACAGGCAGAGGAAGCCATCAGGCTTGCCGATGAACCGACGCCGTTCCTCTCGACCATCCAGAT
>JAJRBU010000147.1 GCA_028679315.1 Methanoregulaceae archaeon | reverse complement strand
ACGACAGGGAATGGCGTTCCTCCCCGATGGGGAAGGCGATCGAGCGGAACTACCATATCAAGGAGTACCTGATCAACCTCCCCGATGAGAAGCTGAACGCGATCATCCACTCGGCACAGTCTCTCGACCTGAAGGACTTCTCGACCTTCACCCTGATCAAGGAGCTGATGAAGCGAAACCCCAAGCTCGTCGCGGAACTTGCCATCCTCAAGGCATCGATCGGATAAGAACACCTCCCCAAAAACGATTCCCCCCCTTTTTTCTCCTGCAATCCCGGAACCATCGCTGATCAAGGCCATTCCCGTCACCAGGGCAGAGTGGGATGAGCAATCCCGGTTGATTCACACGAGCCGGACCGGTACCGCTCCACAGGGAGGAGGATATGCCATGGGGTCTATCAGAACAGAAAAAAGGAGAGTGGCTGGTCTCGCGATGGGTTCAGGTGGCAGGAACCCGGAGCTGCCGGTTAAGGAGCTCGAGCGTCTCGACCTCTGCCTCCTTTTTCGTGAAGACCGTGATGGTGTCCCCCGGCCGGATCCGAATCGTCCCGCTCGGGATGATCAACTCTCCGCCAAGCCTCCGGATCGCGATGAAGACAAAGTCCTTCACCTTCAGCTCGCGGATCTCGTGGTCGACGATGGGGGCATCTTTCTCTGCGACGACCTCGAAGATCGTCCCCCCGGGGATCGAGGCGAGCTGCTGGAGCATCGGGTTTCGTGCCCAGTAATAGAGGCGGGAGGCCACGAGCTCGTCCGGGTTCTCGCTGATCTTCACCCCGACCTCCTTGAAGAGATCCGAGTGTTCGACGTTGTTCACGATCGAGACCACGTTTCCGACCTTGAACCGCTTGGCAAGCCAGCAGGTCATCAGGTTGACCGAGTCATCGCTCGTGGTCGCCACGAGGGCATCGGCCCGGTCGATCCCTGCATCCTCGAGGATGACCTTGTCGGTGGCGTTCCCGGTGATCGCGAGGACATCGTAATGCTCGAGCATCGCGCTGCAGCGCTGCTCGTTCCGGTCGATGATCACGACATTATCCCCGTGCTCCACCGACTGGGCCGCAAGGCTGCGTCCGATACCGCCCAGGCCCACGATGATGATGTACATAGTGTGGGGTTACCATCATCGCCATTGAAATAACTTGCGCATCATACTGGTGGATCTGATGTTTGTCGGGGTCGATGAGGCAGGGAAAGGGGCGGTCCTCGGCCCGCTCGTGGTCGCTTGTGTCGGCTGCGAATCGGATGAGGACCTCGCAGGGATCCCGGTCCGCGATTCCAAGACCCTCACCCCTGCTGCGCGGACGGACCTCTTTTCCCGGATCACCGCGAGCGTGCACTATACCGTCCTTGTCATTGCGGCCGGTGAGATCGATTCCCGGCGGCGTTCGATGACCATGAACCAGCTCATGGCCATGGCACACGCCACGGTGATCCGCGAGCTGCAGCCCGCGATCGCGTACGTGGATGCCTGTGATGTGGTCGCCCCCCGGTTCGGGCGGGCGGTCACCTCCCACCTCGATATTCCCTGCCGGGTGATTGCACAGCACCATGCCGATGCGACCATCCCGGTCGTCTCTGCTGCCGGGATCGTGGCAAAGGTGGTCCGCGACCGGCTGATCCGTGAGCTGGCAGAGGAGTACGGGGAGATCGGGAGCGGGTACCCGTCAGATGAGACCACCATTGTGTTCATCGAGGACTACATCGGCAGGAACGGCCGGCCGCCCCCCATCGCCCGCAGTTCCTGGGAGACGACCCGGCAGATCCTCTGCCGTGCCGAGCAGACCGATCTCTCATTCTTTGCTCACGACGAATGAACATGGTCCGAAGATCGCTCCGAACCCCTTGATAGTGGGTTCCCCGGTCATCATCCTTATGTCCCCGTCCCCCCCATAGCTACAGAATGGACTGGCTCCTCGTACTCCTTGCCGCCCTCGCTCTCTACGGGCTGATCGCGTTCTTCATCCGGCAGAAGGGGTACTTTGCGGAGCACATCATGTTCTATGGCCCGATCATGGCCATAAAGACCATGAAGGTGGGATTCTTCGACCGGTTCCGGAAGTACTCCACTTTCCTCCGGGCTTATGCCACGTTCGGGGTGCTGATGGTCATCGTCATCTCGGTAGTGATGACGATCCTCCTCCTGTTATCGCTCACCTACACCTTCGCGGTGAGGCCTGATCCCACGGGGATCTATGCCCCGCAGAACATCCTGCTCATCCCGGGGTTGAACGAGTACGTCCCCTCTACCCTCGCGGTCTGGCTTGCCTTCGTGGTCACGATCGCGATCCACGAGTTCGGGCACGGGATCCTCTCCCGCGTCGAGAATATCCGGGTGAAGAGCATGGGGGCCCTGCTCTTCATCCTCCCCATCGGGTTCTTTGTCGAGCCGGACGAAGAGGAACTCAACCAGGCGAGAGGGATGAAGAAGATCCGGATGTTTGGGGCGGGCATCACGAACAATATCGTGGTGGGCGGGCTCTGTTTCATCGTCATGATCCTCCTGATGGGGCTTGTCACCCCGGTGGCCGGGCCGGTCATCGGCGGAGTCTACCAGAACTACTCGGCCGAGCAGGCAGGGATACCCGGCTATTCGCTCATCCATGCGGTGAACGGGAACCTCGTCAGCACCCCTGCCGATGTCGCTGCCATCCTGAACACCACCAGACCAGGGGACCCTCTCACCCTCACGGTCGAGCACCAGGGGGTTGTCAGTGATTACCAGCTGACCCTGTCCGAATGGCCGGAGGATCTCGGGGAACGGACCACCGGATTCATGGGAGTTACCTACTATGACCCTTCACTCGTCCTCGATACGATCGGGAACAGTATCTCACCCATAGGGTTGCTCCGGTTCCTGACCGTCCCGTTTGATATCGGCGGATTTGGAAATCCCCTCCGGATACTGGCCCTGGACACCGCTGCCGAGGAGTTTTACCTCGTCCCATTTGCAGGGTTCTTCGGGATCATCCATTTCCTCTTCTGGTGCGGGTGGATCAACATCAGTGTCGGGCTCTTCAATGCCATCCCGATGGTCCCGCTGGACGGCGGCTACATCTTGAAAGAAGGGGTCGACCGGATCTTTGAACGGAGGGGGATCGGGAAGTACTCCCTGTACGTGGTAACGTTCATCTCGACCCTGATGATCGTGATCCTCCTCTCGCTGATCATGCTTCCTTACCTCTTCAGTCTCACCGCGATCTGAGGATCACGGAAGAAGGAGGGGGAGGGACGCCTACGCGAATCAAAAGGCTCATCTCGGAGACCGGCGAACCTTTCTCCAGAGATTCTCCAACGAGGCTTCTTCCCGATGAAACTCGCACCCTGCAGGAAAGTGTACACGAACGATACCCAGCGGACGGTCTCGCCGGAAGAGACCCTCGCACGGGTGGAACAGCTCCTCCCCGCCGCAGGCATCACCCGGGTCGCCGATATCACGAACCTTGACCGGATCGGGATCCCGGTCTTTTCAAGCATCCGGCCGACCGCCGGCCTCGGCGCCGTCTCGGTCTACAATGGCAAGGGTGCCACCCCGGCCGAGGCGAAGGTCTCGGCGATGATGGAGGGGATCGAGCGGTATTCCGCGGAGCTGGACGGCCGCGACCTCGTGGTCTCGCGGTATTCGAAGCTCTCCGGGGAGATGCTCTCCGTGCTCGATCCTGCCCGGCTCGTCCTTCCCGCAGGCAGGGACCCGGATGCCCCGATCCCGTGGGTCACGGGCTATGACCTGGGGGCCGGGGAGGAGATCCTCGTCCCTGCCAGTGCCGTCTTCCATCCCCTGCCCCACGAGTATCCCCAGCTCTTCCGGACCTCCACAAACGGCCTGGCATCAGGCAACACCATTGAGGAGGCGGTCTTCCATGCCCTGATGGAGATCATCGAGCGGGATGCCTGGTCCCTTGTCGAGGTCACCAGGGATACGGGGCCGCGAATCGAAGGGATCGATGATCCCCTCGCCGAAAGCCTCCTTGAGAAATTCAGGGCAGCCGGGGTCGAGGTGACGGTCAAGGATATCACGAGCGACATCGGGATCCCGACCATCGCCGCGGTCTCTGATGATACCCTGCTGCAGGACCCGGCCCTCCTCACCATCGGCATGGGCACCCACACCAGTGCACGGATCGCGGTGCTCCGGGCACTGACCGAGGTTGCGCAGAGCCGGCTCACCCAGATCCACGGGGCGAGGGAGGATACCACCGTCGCTGATATCAGGAAGCAGATGGGATACGAGCGAACCAAGCGGATGAACCGGTACTGGTTCTCTGCCCGGGATGAGCGGCACTTTTCCGAGATCCCATCCTTTGACACCACCGATTTTCTGGAGGACATCACGCTGGCACAGGAGCGGCTGAAGGAGGCGGGCCTCCCGCAGGTGATCGTGGTGGATCTCACGCGGGAGACGATCGGGGTCCCGGTCGTCAGGGTGATCGTGCCGGGGCTCGAGGTCTTTGCCATGGACCAGGAGCGGATCGGGAGGAGGTGCCATGAGGCACGGGATCGTCGTTTTTCTCGGCCCAAGCCTTGACCTCCCATCTGCCGGCCGCGTGCTTGACGCCTGCTACCTTCCGCCGGCAAAACGCGGGGATATCACGGATGCTGTCGATACAGGCGCCCGGATCATCACCCTGATCGACGGGGTCTTCTTCCAGGACTGTTCGGTCGGCCACCGCGAGATCCTCCGTGCCCTGCGGGAAGGGGTCCGGGTGATCGGGGCATCCTCCATGGGAGCGCTCCGTGCCGCGGAGCTCGCTCCCCTGGGTATGGAGGGGGTGGGCAGGATCTTCCGGCTGTACCGGGATGGCATCCTGACCTCTGACGACGAAGTCGCCCTCGTGTACGACCCGGAGACGAATAGTCCCCTCTCCCTCCCGCTCATCAATATCCGGTGCACGATCAGGGCTGCACAGGACGCCGGGGTGCTGTCACCTGGATCGGGAGGGCTCCTTGTGGCGATCGCGACATCCCTCTATTTCCCGAACCGGACCTGGGAGGCGATCTGCCATGGGGCAGGGGAGCGGATCTCCCCGGAAGAGAGGAAGCGATTCGCGGAGTTCCTCACCACCTCTGCCGTCGACCAGAAGAGAGCCGATGCCGTGGAGGCACTCCTGCGGACACGGGAGTGTGCACGGGAACTGGGGCTTTCATGAAGCCCTCTCTGTTCGTCAGGTATATGATCGAACACAGCGCAGGTGTACTCCGATGATGGTCCGGATCTCCGACAAGATACGGGGATTTCTCTTCAGCCCGGGCGAGGCATTCTGGCAGGTACGGGATGAACACCTGCAGGATACCATGATCTATTTTGTCAGCATCTCGATCATATACACCCTCTTCTCCACGCTCATTACCGGCATTGCCGTCTCCAAGCACCCTGCCCTTGTCCTGTTCGGGCTCGGCTTTGGGGGCGGGAATATCGTGCTCTCCTTCTTCATCATCCTGGCCCTGACGGTAGTGATGGCCATCGCCTACGCATGCTGGCTCCATCTCTGGATCATCCTCGTGTGCGGGAAACGAGGGCTTGAAAAGACGATCAAGACGACTCTGTACTTCCTCACCCCCTCCATGCTGATCGGGTGGATCCCGGTGATCGGGGCATTTGCCGCCCCCATCTGGTCGGTGGTGGTCGGGATCATCGGGCTGCAGGAGCTGCACAAGGCGACGTTTGGGAGGGCCCTGATCGCGATCCTCCTCTCGATCATCACCGCGGGCATCCTCGTTGCCATCCTCTTCCAGCCGCTCCTCTCCGAGGTTATCTCATCGGGGCCTGCCCTGATCGGCCCGTACCATTACCGGCCGGCGCTCTGATCGCAGAAAAATTCCCTGTGCCGGGTACGGTGAGGTATCTCCCGATGCACCCAATCAGGAAAAGGAGGGGGGTATCCTTTTTAGTTCCGGTCCCGGAGCATCGCGACCTTGGATCCCCGGGCGACACCGACCTCTTCGGCGATCGGGTCACACTTCGCGGCCATCAGGAAGGCGACCGGGGGCATCCCGGTATACTCAGAAATCGACTCGTAGTTTGCCATCCCCTTGGCGATAATGAGGGTGCAGTCATCGACGGCGAGAGAGAGGTCCGGCGGCATGCAGTCAAGGCGGACCCCGATCTCGCACCCGCATCCCGTGGTGGTGAGCACATCTGCAAACCGGTCGAGGTGGAGGGCACGGGCCTCGGCCATGGTTGCATCGTTCAGGATCGGCATATCGCGGACCGCGAGGGTGATATGGGATCCCTGCCGGTGGAGGTATTCGATGAGCAGCCGGTCAAAGACGATCTCACCGCAGTTGTCGGTGAAGTAGACCACCCGGTCGAGCAGGGGGAATATCCGGTCGGTGTGATCGATGGCAAGCCCGGCGGTATACTCCTGCTCGAAGTAGCCAAGGAAGTCACCGGTCACCTGGTGGCCCTTGACCCCGTAATCGAAAGTGTTGCCTATGATGCTGGCAAGCACGTAATCGCGGAACCCTGTCAGGCGCCCCCGCACCGCAAAACAGACCTCCCGGGCGATCCGGTCGCTCTCCTCCTTGAGGGAGAGGAACGGGTCATCGTCCCCGAGCATCTCGTACGCCTTCCGGTGCATGGCGCTCGCGATCTGGGGGTGGAGGAGCGGCTCATCCCGGAGTTCTGCGAGAAGATCGGCGCATGCCGCGGTCACTTCCTCCGACCGGGAACCGGACGCCCCGCAGAGCCGGCATTCGAGCATGACCCGGGAGAGGAGACAGTCAACACAACGGTCATCGAATTTCATGGAGAGGACACACCGCGTTGTACGAAAAATACAGAATGGGGCCACTGCGATTTGAACGCAGGTCAGAAGACCCCCAGTCTCCTAGGATGGCCAGGCTACCCTATGGCCCCGCTCTTATGGTATTGGCAAGGATCACTTATGTAATTTCTCTTTCCAGCCCCGGTGGGGAGCAGAGGCGGGTACCCGTGGACCCGGTAGGGGGCATACCAGGGAAGTCCCGGCTCCGCTGAACCGTCCCTTTCGACCATCAGAATTCTGGGACGGAAACGAGGCGTCTCTGGGATCAAACATCCGGATCCTTTAGGATCGATCATCCGGATCCTTGGGGATGGAACATTCGGATCGCTCCTGATGAGCCGGAGATCCCGATCAGCATGCTGTCCTGCATCCAGGTCCCCCTCATTCGAATGGCCCCAAAACGTCCCTCTTCAGCCTGAAAAGAACTCCTCAGAATCGGGGCATGATCAGAGTTTTTGGATGGTAACCCTGACCTTGTCCCCTGCCTTGAGACCGTGCCCTTTGGGCACATCGATGTTGAACCAGAGACATCCCGGGTTATTCTGGGTGTTGTCCTGGGACATCAGGCAGTCTTTCTGTTCATTGATATGGGCCACGAACTCGATGACCGTCTCGATCTCTGCAATCTTTTCCATAAAAAGAGAGAACGAGATCAGACCCCTTTGGATGTTACCATCCAGGTCGTGCTGTTTGAATAGCTCCACTTGATGATCGCAAGCTCCTGGCATATCTCGGAAAGGATGGCCATGTTGGTGCCTACCTCCTTTGCCGAGAGACCGAGCTCCTTTGCGATGTATTTGGACTTGAAGTAGTGTTTCCCTCTCGAGAGACCCCCCAGCAGGTAGTGGACGATCCTGTGCTGGGTTTCATTGTATTTGTCTCGGATAGTGCTCGATGGCATGTGTGAGTCACCTCAGCAATGTGAGATCTACTTGTCATGATATAGTATATATACTTTTATATCCCGGCTAACAACGACAAAGCATTTAAATACGTCCTTTTTTTGATCCGGCTGATTTAACTGCGAAATTATTCGCACTTACCAAAAGGTTATACCTGGGGTCAGGAAAGCGGAATTTCCCACTCCTGCACAGAGTATCAGAGGGTCACAACCAGCAGGGGTCAGGGGGTCGCTACCAGCAGGGGTCAGGGGGAGCGGTATGATGAGCCCGGAACACTGAGGGGGGCTCTTTTAAGGCTGAATTCTGGAACAGCAAAAGAATGGAGCGGAGGACAGGATCAGGGACGACAGGAAACAGATTAAAAAAACTGCATGAAGCACGATGAACAGATGAAGCAGGGATCACCGGAAAGAGGAAGAACCGGGAGGGATCAGAGCCCGGCAGGGACCCGTGAGATCTTCTCGATCAGCCCCTCCAGCACCTTCTCACGCATCCCCTCCACGAACTTGATGCTCCCTACGACAAGGTGCCCTCCCCCGCTGATCCCACCGCCGGGGATCTCGTCCCGGAGTTCGCGGACCATCTTCGGGATATTCATCATCACGCCCTTGGACCGGAGGACCGCAAAGTCAGGCCCAAAGCCGATGGTGACCACCGGGGATCCCGCATACTGCTGGCAGAGCCGGTCATGTACCTCGCCGGAGGTCTTGCCCGGGGGCGGGAAGGTGAACTTATGGGCATGGATCTCGACATCGATCCGGAAGAGCTCTGCCCCGTTTGACAGCGTCTGGTGCCGGACATTGGGCATGCAGGCATTCATCTGGTCCTCGATCAGGGCATTGGCACCCTCCACGAGAAGCGGGATCAGCTTCTTGTGGCGGTCTCCCGAACCAGAGAGGTTCAGGATGTCCTTGACCAGCTCACGGCCGTCGTTGAACCGCAGCCAGAACTGCTCGTAATCGAGGGAAAGGGCGATGTCCTTGCAGTCCTGCTCGGAATAGACGCCCTGGATCAGTTCATAATAGCGTTTCCGCTCGGGAGCCTCGCTCCGGTCCCCGGCACCCGCAATAGCGGGGAGGTGCCGGATCTGCTCCTCCACGGCAGGGTTGATCAGCCGTGCAACCTCGGTCCCAAGCATTCCTGCCGTGATCCCATATTCGCCCCCGACATGGTACGGGTTGACATGCCCGACGAGGTACTGGTCCACGATCTCGTCAGGGTGGTGATGGTCCACGACCACAATGGGGATCTCATAGATCTGAGCCATCTTTAGCGACGGGAGATCCTCCTCGGTCGAGCCGTTATCGGTCAGGAGGACGAGCGGGAGTTTCTGCCCGAACCTGGCATGGTCCTTGAGGGCGAAGTCGAGGTCCCGGGTGATGTCCTCGATCTCGTAGAAGGGAGCCTTTGAGGGGGAACGCTTGAAGAGGTAGTAGTCGGCATCAAAATCGCCACCCGATTCCCTGATCAGCGCGGTGACGGCTTGCTCGATCGCGACCGCCGAGCAGATCCCGTCCGCATCGGCATGGTGCCGGACGATGATCGGCTGGGCAGAGAAGACCGCCTTCCGGATCACCTTGGCGACCTTTCTCATGGCGGGGCGGAGCTGCTCGAGGACATCGCTCCTGATCAGCAGCGGGATCTCGGGGGGCTCTGACCGCTGGTCGAGGGCCTGCTCGATCCGTTCACGGACGCGTTCACCCTCCTCGCCCGTGAGGATCACAAGCGACCGTGCCTCGATCTGGATCTGGTTGTTCCGGAGCATCACCTCACCGGTGATCCTGACCACGTCATCGAGTTCTGCCTCGGGGTACGCCCGGACCCCGGCCTCGACGAAAGCTGCCGCGTTCTCGGTCCCTGACTCGTCCACGATGGTGAAGATGGTCGGGCCGCTCGTCTGCTTGATCTGGGCAATCTCCCCCTCGATGCTGACCGTCCTTCCCACCTTGCTGCTGAGCTCGGCAAGCCGGACCGCGGTGGACTTCTTCTCCACCACCTCGACGGTGTACACGGGGTAGGTCACCTCCTCGAGGTCGATGTTGCCGTTGTTCCGGATATTCTTCACGCGGACAAGGATCGTCTCGCGTTCCTTGTGCTGGGTCTTGATATTGCTTTTATGGCAGAGCCCTTTCACCCGGTCATTCAACTGGACGAAGGTGCCAAAATTGGCGAATCCCTGGACACGCCCGATATAGACCTTGCCTTCCTCAACATCGTTAAGGTCGCAGCCAGGGCCCATGCGATATACTGTCACGTCATCTGGATCTTGCATACTTTCACCGGTATAGATGCGACTGGCGGATGGTTTTTGTATTCCACAGATAACCATGAGCCTGTAATTCTTATCATTGTATGGAATCGGTCCCGGCAGGATCACTCATCATCATGGAAGGGCAGTTCAAGCAGCTCCAGGTCGGAGGGGGCGATGACGGTTCCTCCAAACACCCGGGTTGCATCCCTGATATGCCCTGCAGCCGTGGTATACCGGGAACTGACATGGACCAGGGCGAGGATCCGGGCTCCCAGAATCCGGGCTGCCTCCCCGGCTTCACCTGCCGTCGTATGGAAGACCTCGGCCGCCCGGTCCCGGCACTCCTCATCATAGGTTGCATCATGGATCAGGAGGTCGGGGTTGGTGATCAGCTCCGCGATGCGGTGGTGGACCGGCCGGGTGTCCCCGGTATAGACGATACTCCTCCCGGGACGCGGCGGACCCATCACGTCCTCGGGGCTGACATGGAGGGAGGAGCCCTCCTTCTCGATGCAGACCGTCTCTCCGCGCTGGATCCTGCCAAAGAGGGGGCCGGGGGGAACCCCGAGCCCGATCGCCCGCTCCCGGTTGAACCTCCCGGGCCGGGGATCCTCGGCAAGGACATACCCGAGGCTCTCCATGCCGTGATCGGTGGCAAACGCCCTGACCGAGTACCCGTTGAACCGTATCTCGGACCCGTGCGAGAGCTGGACCGAGGAGAGCGGGAACCTGAGGGTGAACCGGGAGAGGGCCCGGATCGCGGAGACCGCCTCGTGCACCCATGCCGGCCCGTAGACCGGGAGCGGGTCCGTCCTCCCCATGAAGGAGAGGGTCTGTACGAGCCCTGCGATCCCGAGGAAATGATCGGCATGCCAGTGGGTCACGAAGATCGCATCGACAAGAAACCCGGTGCGGGACCGCATCATCTGCTGCTGGGCCCCTTCCCCGCAGTCAAAGAGGAGGGTATCCGGGCCTCTCCTGACCATGATGCAGGGGGGATTCCGGTGCGAGGTCGGGAGCGCCCCGGCAGTACCGAGAAAGTAGACCTGGAGGGTCTCCCCGCTCATGCCTGCCAGCCCCTCACGGTCGAGAGGCTCGCCTTTCCCTCTTCCAGGGACCGTCCTTCGACCACGATGATCCCGGAATAGTCCCGGGCGATGCACGTCCCCACGAGATCCCAGTCGATCGTCCCGGCGCCAAGGGCGAGGTGCTCGTCATGGACGCCGTGGTTGTCATGGACATGCACGTGGGATGCCCTGGCGAGGCAGGGGAGGAACTCCCGTACCTTTCCCACCGTGTTGGCATGACCGATGTCGATGGTCATCCCGATCCCCTCGATCCCGTCCACCATCCCCGCGAGCTCCTCGGGCATCCGGCAGAGGAACTCCCGGATCCCGATCATGTTCTCGAGGCAGGCCACCACCGCGTGATCGGATGCCACCTTTCCGATCTCGACCAGCGCTTCCTTCTGCTGCTGCCAGGTGCGTTCGGGCATGATCTTCCCGACAGGAGAGACATACCCGGGATGGATGGTCACGCGGTCGGTCCACTCGGCTGCTTCTCTCACGCAGGTGCAGACCTGGCGGACCGATTCCCGCCAGATCGGGTAGTTGAGCGTGGCAAGGTTCAGGTCGGCGTACGGGGCATGCACGCTGATCCCGAGCGGGAGCGACGAGATCACATCGTCGATCCGGGTGATGTTGTCAGGGTTGTCGAGCCGGTAGGAGCCATCGGCCACGATCTCCCAGCCCTCGTATCCCGTCTCGGCGATACCGTAGACCCACCCGATATCATCCCATACCTTGGACGATGATGAGAAATAGGGGGTTATTCGCATGGTTCCTCCATGATCGCGGTGATCAGGTGCCGTACCTTCTTCTCGAACTCTTCCATGCTGCTGTCATTCATGATCAGGTGATCGGCAAGGGCGAGGGCACGGCCGAGCCCCCACGAGATCTCGCGGGAATCGCGTGCAATGAGATCCGCTGCATCATGCACGTCATCATCCCGGTTCCTCACGCTGAGGCGGGCGAGGCGGGTGGCAAACGGGGCATCGACCCCGACCAGGACGAATTCCGGGAAATGGTCGCGGAAGCGCCAGACCTCTGCATCCCCCCGGATACCGTCAATGAGGACCGCGTCTGCCTTTTGTGCCTCGATGGCCGGAAGGGACCGTTCCGCGATCGCAGCCATTCCTCCCTCCTTCCGGAGGGCGTTTGCCATGTTCCCCATGTTCTGGTCCGTTACCGGCAGCCCGGCAGCCTTCACCGCTTCACGGATCACGTCACCCATCACGACGACCGGGATGCCCATCGCGGCAGCGATCCGCGAGAACTCCCCTTTACCGCTTGCAGGCAATCCAACGATTCCGATCACTTTCATAGATCACCTCCCCGGTGTCTGCGGTCCGTATCTTGATGGTGCGGCCAAGTTTGGTGATCTTCCCCCCGATCTTCGCGAGTTCATCGTAGGTGAGGGGAGGCCGTTCCCCCTTCACCTCCGACTCGGAGCGATAGGGTTTCCCGTTCTCCTTCCGGGAGAGTTCCCACTCCTTCCAGAACCGCTTCCGGATTCCCTGGTTCAGGACGATGGGGACGCGGGGGAGGGTCTCGGCAATCGAGAGGACTTCCTTTTCGTTCTCCCAAAAGAGGGTGAGCACGATCTCGAACTCCGGGAGGCGGCCCTCCCGCCAGGCCTTCTCGCAGATCTGCACTGACCGCTGAGCCTGGCGGGAATAGTCCTCTTCGGTCGCCCCGGCGTAGCCTTCCGTCCTCCGGCTGTATCCTTCCCACCTCGTCTTATAATCAAGGGCAATCCGGTCCACCAGCTGTTCCTCGATCAGGTGGGCGAGGACGTCAGGGAAGTAGCCGTTGGTCTGGATCCCGACTAAAAGCTCCCGCTCCTTTGCTGCCCGGGCAAGGGCAGCCAGCGCATCACCCTGGAGCGTCGGTTCACCGCCCGAGAAGATAATCCCCGAGACGAGGAGGAGCGAGTCCTCGATCTTCCGGATCACCTCGCCGATATCCAGCTCGTTTGTCCCTGCCTGGATGGCGACGTTATGGCAGTAGGAGCACCGGAGCGGGCATCCCCGGAGAAATACCGTGCAGACCGACCGGCCGGGCCAGTCCTTGGTACTCACGTACACAAAACCGCCATAGTTGACTTGCACCCGGATCACCGTTTCCATACAGAATGGGCAGGGAGTTTTATTAGACCTATGGAAAGCGGCCGGAAGAAGCCGCGTGATCCAGGCTGGAACTGGATGGTCCGATCCAGGAAAAGAGCGGGATACGGCGCCAGGAATCCTGCGGTGAGCCCGGCAGATGCGAATGTTCCCGGCTGGAGATCAGGGTCCAATCTGCTCCTGGAGAGTGAGAATGCGCCAGGAATCGGGAGTACACCATGATAAAAAAATATGTTGTAAACGCAAATCAACTTTACTTGTTAAGAAGACAAGCAAGATTTAGTCCCCAATTGATAAAAGGAGACTTTATCAGTT
>JAJRBU010000023.1 GCA_028679315.1 Methanoregulaceae archaeon | reverse complement strand
CTGCATGCACTATCACGGCCATCGACAGCTCCGAGAAGATGCTCATGATATTCGAGGAGAAGATGGAGCAGTGCCATCTCACCAGTCAGATTCACTTGGAACGACTATCGGCCGAGGAGATGGAGTTCCCTGCTCACCGGTTTGATATCATAGCGTCGACAGTAGCCCTGCATCACGTGAAAGAGAAAGGTCCCGTGATTCGGAAGGTGTATGATGCTCTGGTAAAAGGGGGACGGTTCCTCCTCGGAGAGATGGATCTTGATACCACCGGGAACGTAGAGGATCCAGTGCGCCTGGAAAGGGTCCTCTCCTTCCTCACCAAAGAATTCGCCCTTGCCATGGAAGATGGTGGCATCCCGGCATTTGAACGGATGTATGACAACGGCAAGAAACATATCCTGAACGACGGGGAATACTGCATCGGGTTCGATCAATGGGTCGCTCTCTGCAGGGATGCCGGGTTCAGGACCGTGGAAGTCATCCCGGTTGGGGGATTTGAGTGGTTCAAGGTGCTGGTGGCGAGGAAGGAAGGGGAGCATATTCCCTGAAGAGGCTTTTTAATTTTTTTTTTTATAAAAATTTGGATTATTCATTCCCGGGAAATTGGATGGGCCAAGGAGATCGTGTTGGTAAAAAGTATTCGCCATCTGGATAACCTGGCACGGGGGTATCTTCTGTTTCTCAGCCCTCTACCATACTTTTACCGTAGTATCACTCGGGGTAGTCCAGTTCCAGTACATCCGGATGCTCAGAATATATTTCGATCCTTTTTTCAGGTCATGGAGGATGTGGGCATTCCGGTTTTCACCACTGTCGTCATCTGCATTCAGCTGATTTCTTCTTCCATTTATCTCTTCAAAGAGCACCATCACCGTATCCGATTCCCCGAATGTCTGAAAATCATGTGCCCGGGTTTCCAATGGGAGGAAATAGAATTCTCTTACGTTCCCTGGTTTCAAATTGAGCGGAATTGGAGTATTTAATCCTATATCTTCGGTTACTATTGATGGCGGGTACCAATATTGAATCCATTCCCGGTCTATTGCAGAGATGCCACCTGCTGGTACGAGCCCTGTTTGATATTTCGGTGGTTCGAGAATTAGCCCTTCTTCAAATTCATATTCCATGATTGAATCCGGATCCCATTGGGAACCTGCCACCTCTTTCTCGTCGAGCTTATCGAGAATGTTCGAATCGATAATCTCCTTCGTCCAATTATTAGGAGGGGCCATGAACGTGTTGTATACTGCTTCCCTATTCCACACAATTCCACTAAAGGGGCTCTGGTGTTCGTGTGGCAATCCTAAAGAGTGACCTATTTCGTGAGTCGAGACATCACTTGGTTTTGGCTCCATCGTCAGGGAATTCCTGTCAAGGTTCATTGTCCTGGGATCGACTTCGATATCCCTGGATGCACAGACAGGGCACACAGGTGTGTTGGCATCGGATTCAAAGGGATCAGTACTGGTGCAATCGGGATTCAGGCAAAGGTAATGCGTCTTGAGGATATCCCGCCCAACCCAGGACCAATATCCGTCATCTCCCTTGAATCCAATACGTATCTTTGCCTCAGAAGGATCGGTAACCTCTTCAAACGCAATACCGAGGCCTATATTGGTCCAGGCATCGAATCCTTGCCGGGTAATTAATTTCACTTCATCATTACCGGCGAGAGTCGATGGTTCATCGAGAAAGCAATAGGGTAATACCGTTCCTGGTACCCATTTTGTTCTCATCGCCACGATTACTCTGGCAGGACCCTTCGGGAATCCTATACGGAATTTTCGTTCAGGTACGAGAGGCGTTCTGCAATACCTGCGTTTTTTGGTACTCATTTTATTCCCTCCATTCTTACCGTGGAAATCTCTTTCTTTGATCATCCTTTCATTTTTTCATAAGCTGAGCGTTTCACCATTGCAGCCTGACCCACCTGAAATTATTGGATGGTATATTGAATCCAGAGTTTGTCCGGACTCTTATCCCACTCCAGATTTTTTTGGAACACTTCCCACTCGGAATCCCGGGATTCGTCCGGTTTAGCGAACGAATCACCGTCAGGAATGGTATCACTCCGGATCACTCTTCCTCTCGCTTTCTGCATGAGCCGGGAGAGGACTTTCTCGTTAGGGTGGTGCCATCCCTGCTTCTGTACCGCCCACTCCTGATCGACAGGGAGCATAGCAACGAGCTCGGTACTCTCCATCATCTCAAGCCCCTTCTCCCGAAGCGTTGCATTGGCACTTCCATGATGGCCGACCTTATACAGGACCGTCTGCCTGATGAGAGCCCCCCCTTTGACGGGTTCCCCTTCCCACTCGGCATCCTGCCAGGATAACCAGTTCCCTGCCTGGGCATCACCGGCAAAGAGGAGGACCTTTGCAGGAATGGTATCGGTCAAAGCAAATGCAAGGACCAGGCTTGTATTGTTCACCATTCCACTTATGCGGAGGGCAATCCGGGTCGCGGCCTCTTCCAGCCAGTCAGCATCGATCCGCCGCCATCGGGCCCCGTGTCCTTCCTCGTCACGAAACCCATAGAATCCTTGGAAAAAATCCATAGACGCTGCCTTTTCAAGGGATACCACGTATTTTGCATTGAAGGGATACCCTTGGATCTCCTGGGAGTCTGCGGCTTCGGATACCTCCCCTATCGCGGAAAAGAGAGCGGTCTCCTCGTTGAGGGGGGGAATGGTGAAATAGGTCTCTGTCCGGGCTTCATCTTTCTTGATGGACTCAACATTCTCCGGCGGGCCTAGCACATAACATCTCACTCCCCTGACCCCTGACAGCTCGAAGGGTCCCTTTTTTGGGGTCTTGTAGTCCTCCGGCCGTTCGAGTTTTTTCCTGCTCTTCTCCCGGAGGAATTGCAGGATTTCCGTGCTCCCCTTCGTCTCTCCGGCAGTAGGTGCACCGGGCTCAAAACCAAAGATATCGGCAATCATATCCGCATGCGGATTTCCGGCGGCCTTCAGCCTGGAAAGAGCTACCTGCAATGCCTGAATCCTTTTTCCATACAATCGTTTCAGTTCCCGGGCCACGGCATGCTCCGGGTCCTCGGTCCATGCCAGCCAGAGCTCATCGATCTCGCATTGCTGAAACGAATCCCTTCCATACAGGAATCCGTTAATATGGTCGGCATGTTCATGGGTGACTGCGACCACATGGATTCGGTGATTGGTGGCCTCTGCAATATCCCGGGCTATAGCTTCCAGCCGTTCTTTGCCGCCAGGATACCCCCCATGGACCCCACAATCGATGAGTACATACCGGGGATCGCCATCGACTCCGGGAAAGGCAAGGAGGAAACAGTCGCCAAATCCGGTACAGTACATTCTCACCGAGACTCCTCTCTCGGGCGGAGAAAGGAGTGGACGGGGGTTGCTTGTTCCCGTTGGCATTATTCTTCCTCCTGGCATTCGAGAGGCTGGTGCATGAACCTGAACAGTTCTACGCCGGATTTATCTGGCGAGGTGCCCTGAATGATGGTCCGGTAGTGTTCCAGAAACGGGTTCCCCAGATAGGTCACTGATAATGACGGTGCAACCCCCTCCTCGAGAATCGCCCGCATCCTGTTGAGCCTGTTTTCACTCGTGATATTCTTGTAAATGCAATATTTTACGTCTCCTGATGACGGATCTACGATGAGGGTACATCCCCCCCGCACGATGAAGTCCGGTTCCGGGGGATCGCACAGTCCATCGTCAACCTTCTTCTGGATATCGGAGTTCAGGTATCCCCGGCGGCGCTGGGTCATTTCGATAACAAGCTCAATAAGGGTCTGGCCATCCGGCCCGATACGGCGTGATGGACGTACCGAGTGGACCTCTACCGCAGGGATGCCGTCCCTGGTGAGGCAGATTGAAGGCAGGGGATTCTCCAGAACAAGATGGGCGGCCGCTGCCGCTTCACGACCAGCAGGACTCATCAGTCTCTTATGCAACTCCGCCCTGCTCTTTTTCACCCGGGTATGAATCTTTATCCGGTCTGTTTTCATATCCCAGTTTGGCACCAGTCGCCTGATACCTTCATAGCCACCAAACAATTTTTTAAATTTCATCTGTTCCTCCTCGTCCGGGACATGCCAGACCAGGCTTTCAGAGGAGAGGTTCCGCACGTCCAGAGGATATATGCCCCACCGGCGGAACGCTTCGATAATTGCGGTCCGGTAGTTATGCCGGTCATCGGGCACAAGGTCACAATCCGCAGTGATCAATGCTCTCAGGTAATCTCCAAAGGTGGGATCAACCGGGGGACAATAATCAAGTGCACGGATACAGATCTGGAGGAGGTGTTCTGCGGTCTTTGCTGCTTCCTTCGAGAGACGGTTGACGAGATCCGGATGAATCTCCCCTGCAGGAAGGATGCCGGTTCCCCCCGATGCAATGCGGAGGAGATCCCGGATCCTCGATTTATATATCAGGAGAAATGCATCGAACAGTGCGGCGACAAAGAGTGCTCCCCGTGCATGGGATTCTGTGGTGGTCAAGATTTTTTCCGGGTCCGGGGTATGGGACCTCCATTTCCCGGTCCACGGATCAATCTCCCCAATGGCACTGCGGAGTGCACCGTACTGCCCGATCGCCTGGCCGAACTGGTACGCGAGTTCTCCAAGCAAGTTCTGTTGCTCCAGCTCGCCTCTGGTCCGGGATATCTGGTGTTTCAGGACTTCAGGAAAGGTGAAATGCTGGAATAACGCGATGACATCTGCTAGAGCTTCATGGAGGGCCAGCACATCGAT
>JAJRBU010000105.1 GCA_028679315.1 Methanoregulaceae archaeon | reverse complement strand
GAACCTGGTCAATCTCCTCCCCTGTGGCAGGATTGATCACCGGAATCCACCGCTCATCTGCAGAGGATACCTCCTTTCCTCCGATCTTCATCTGCATGCAGAGAGAGTGTATGTGCAGCTTATTAACCGTGTGTGAGAAATTTGCGTGCAATCATGAGAGGGAGGGTCGTTTCCGGAACTATTTTACCCATCATGCGACCACACAAGATCGGAGGTGTTTCCCTTTGAAAATCGGTATACTCGGGGACACCCATGACCATCTCCCGAACCTGAAAAAAGCCGTGAAGCTCCTGAATCGAGAAGCTGGGCAACTCTTTCTCCATTCCGGTGATTTTATTTCACCATTTGTAATCCCGGTGCTCTCATCCCTCCAGGGCGAGGTGAAGGGGGTTTATGGGAACAATGACGGGGATCATGACCTGCTCCAGGAACGGTGCAGGGAGACCGGGAATGTTAGTATCCCTGGCAACTATTTCGAGATGCACTATGAGGGGATCAGGATCGCCCTCCTGCATGGCCACGAGAAAGCCCTTCTGGCCGACCTCATCGAAAGCGGACTGTTTGACCTGGTGGTCCACGGGCACTTACATCGGGCGTTTGTTGAGAAAAGTGGAGAGACCCTCGTTATCAATCCTGGCGAGGTATGCGGTTACCTTACCGGAATCCCAACCTGTGCTGTGTATGATATTACGAAGGGTGAAGGCCGCATCCTCCGTATCTAATGGAGATACATAGTACTCCCCGGGTGGGCGGTTATCCCTGCGAAGTAAACGGTGTGAAGCTGGTGGACATTGCTGACAAAAGAGCAATCACCCACTCCCTGTGCAATGCTGCACCGGAATACCCGGCAGACAGGGTAAGGCGATCACGGAAGGTAGAGGCAGCAAGGCAGAATCCAGGGGGATACTCAACTGGACCAAGCATCCAAGCATCCTTGACCGGGATATCGTAGTCAACGACTCCTTCAGGGATGATACCGAGGTTGGTAAAAAAGGGATTTTTACCAAGAAGCCCCTGAAGTGTCTTCTCTTCCATATCTGCCAGGTTTTTTTCCACATTCCTAAACCCACTACCAAATTCATTCGTAAGGAGTGCGGCAGCTCCGATTCCGGCATGACTTGATTTGCATGATGCCATCAGCTCATGTATATGACCGATGATCTCCATCAAATCCATATTCTCCTGAATTATAATCGGCAGTTCGAATGCTACAGAAAGGTTGGCAAGAGAAGGGTACGAATCGGGTGAAAGGTATCGTCTCAAGTCAATCGAGGTCAGTACAGGGTTACAGGTCCCGGGCAGTGGAGGTGCAGTCTCCATAAGTGCAAGGACGTACGAAGAGAGAAGAAGGTCATTAACTGTAAAGGAATGACTATGGGTATATTGACGAATAGAAGAAAACACAGATTGTTCAATTGTCTTTCTTATGTATTGCCTCTCTCCGGTCCTCAACGAATCGAAAGGGATAGTCCATGCACCCTTCCAGCTCCTTAACCGTCCGGCTGCGGCATTCCGTTCTTCATCCGAAAAGAGGGAAAGGATACTCTTGAAAGAACGGTCATACGAGTTTCCTATTGGTCGGTACATTCCTTTTCTTTTTCCGGAACGATACAATCTCGCTAGAAGACTTCCAAAAGATTTCACCCCGTATGCATCACAAATGGTATGGTTGAATGATATAACGAGTAGATCGTTATCAGATCGGAGCAGTATTATTCGAGCCATTGGACCCTTCAGAGGGTCTAGAGGTGTTCCCAGGAGATCTGTAAGGGTGATATCCAGACTTCCGGTCGTGATTACACCAAATACTGGTGGGTCGGATTCTGGGAAGGCTGGTTCAAAATACGGGGAGTCCCCGGGTGTAAACTTGGATGTGGTGAGGATTTCGGCAGAAATAGCCTCCCTGACAGCCAGTTCCAGTGTGGGAAGATCGATCCGCCCTTCAAAATGGATAACAAGGTGAATCATCTGATCCCATATCATCTTTAAAAGAAAGTTCCACTGGTCATTCATCGATGCCTGAACGCTCCAGCAACCGCAGTGTTCATATGATTCTTCCGCCGCCGTATATTCCGCCCCTCCGATTACCTCCAATAGAGTGTGCTGCAGGATAAATCAATCTCTTTGAAGTGAAGGGAACAGACAAACAGAGTTTTCACATGATGACTAATTGAAATTACATTCGTCAATACGCTAAAGTATACGACAATGTATATAATTGTACAATGTAAACTTATATTTATGCAGACAAAAATTGTCCTCGATGAAGAGGAGATGCCAAAGCGTTGGTATAATATCCAGGCGGATCTCCCGTCCCCTCTGGATCCCCCTCTCAATCCCCAGACAAAGAATCCTGCAAGTCCTTCTGACCTTGCAGCGATATTCCCCATGGAGCTGATACGGCAGGAGATGAGCGCCGACCGTTTCATCGACATTCCAGGGGAGGTCCAGGACGTTCTCCGTCTCTGGAGACCAAGCCCGCTTTACCGGGCAACGCGGCTCGAGAAAGCCCTGAAAACCCCTGCAAAGATCTACTACAAGTGGGAAGGAGTCAGCCCGGCAGGGAGCCATAAGCCCAACACCTCGGTTCCACAAGCATATTACAATATGAAAGAGGGGGTAGAGCGGATCGCTACCGAGACTGGAGCGGGCCAGTGGGGATCTGCTCTTGCGTTTGCCACGATGTTGTATGATATCCAGTGTACCATTTACATGGTCCGGTCAAGTTATACGCAAAAACCGTACAGGAAATCCATGATGCAGGTATGGGGTGCTGAATGCATTCCGAGCCCGAGCACGAAAACCAATGCAGGGCGGGCAATGCTCGAAAAAGATCCTGATACCCCAGGGAGTCTTGGAGTAGCCATCTCGGAGGCAGTGGAGGATGCTGCCACCCATGCCAACACGCATTACTCCCTTGGGTCGGTCCTCAATCACGTCTGTCTCCACCAGACTATCATGGGCCAGGAATGCCGGGAGCAGCTGGCATCAGTGGAATCCTATCCAGATGTTGTGATCGGTTGTGTCGGCGGTGGATCTAATTTTGCAGGCATATCATTCCCCTTTGCAGGTGACAAGCTGACCGGCAAGCACCCTGAAGTGGATATTGTGGGAGTCGAACCCGCCTCATGCCCTACTCTGACAAAAGGGCTCTATGCGTATGATTATGGGGACGAGGCGGGCCTGACACCTATCATGAAGATGTATACACTGGGACACGATTTCATTCCCCCCTCGATCCATGCAGGAGGACTAAGATATCATGGGGATTCACCGATTGTGTCAAGACTTGTTCATGACGGTGTGATGAGAGCAGTCTCCTACCATCAGACAGAGGTCTTTGATGCAGCCCAGATATTTGCACGGAGTGAAGGTATCATCGTAGCCCCGGAAACCTCTCATGCGGTCAAAGCTGCCATCGATGAAGCGCTGAAGTGCCGGAAGAGTGGTCAAGAAAAGACGATCCTTTTCAATGCATCAGGACATGGAAATTTTGATATGTCAGCATATGATGCATATTATGCAGGGAATCTCTCCGATTACGAATACCCGGACAGTCTGATCAGGGAATCCCTTAACAGGCTTCCGAAAGTCCCGTGAGGACCCCATTCCTCACCTCTCTTATACAGCACCAGGTACTTGTCATGATCTTCTCTCCTCTATGACGTTCACTATCGGGTTTCTGGTTAATCCCATAGCGGGTATGGGTGGAGCGGTAGGACTTAAAGGGACAGATGGTCTCTTGAATGAAGCCATCAGAAGGGGAGCCAGGCCGGAAGCAGGGAATCGGGCATTGGGAACGTTACGTAAGCTGAAGAATGCACCCTTCCGTTATTTAAGTTGTTCTGGCTCGATGGGTGAAGACATACTCAAGGCTGCAGGTATCACTGGTTTCGAGGTGGTCTACCAGACCGTACGGAACACCTCATCAGAAGATACCAGGAATGCTTGCGCCGTATTTGAAGCTCGTGGTGTCGATCTGATTCTGTTCTGTGGGGGTGACGGGACAGCACGTGATGTCTATGATACCGTTCTCGATCGAGTTCCAATACTGGGTATACCTGCAGGAGTTAAGATGTATTCGGCTGTTTTTGCCACTACCCCTGAATCAGCAGCTGATATCATTCTCCAAACAGGAGTATTGGTTCGCCACCTACGGGATGCGGAGGTAGTTGATGTCGATGAGGAAGCATACCGCGATGGAGATCTCAGGACCCGACTGCATGGATATGCCAGAAGTCTGTATCTGCCGGGATTGGTTCAGGGAACGAAACATGTCCTAGAGGATCAGGATGAAAGCAGGGCCAAGGAAGGTATCGGCAGATTTCTTGCCGAAGTAATTCTGGGTACTCCTGATATTCTGTACCTTATCGGGCCCGGAAGTACAACAGGGGCGATTGCTAGGGAGCTTGGGTTTCAAAAAACCATTCTTGGGTTTGATGCTGTAAAGATGGGGAGGCTTGTCTCGTCTGATCTTAATGAAGAAGAGATATCCCGTTTATTGTTGAATGAGGAAAAATCGAGGCTTATTGTAAGTATCATCGGCGCACAGGGATCCGTCATTGGCAGGGGTACCCGGCAGGTAAGCCCCAAAGTGCTTCGTATGATTGGGATAGATAACATCATTGTTGTAGCCACCCCGCATAAATTATCGGAGACCCCTGTTCTTTTTGTTGACACCGGAGATAAAGACCTTGACAAGGCCTTCGGGCAGTATATTTCAGTGATATCGGGATACCAGATCGCCCAGAGGAAGCGGATCGGGGTGATGACGTCCGGAGGTTGATCCAGCTGTCTTCTCTTTCCTGTAATTCCACCGCTCAGCATGAACCGGGGAATATGTGATATGACTCTCCTCGAGGAAGGATTGATTGATAATATATCCTGTCGCACCAGTCCTTTCCCGGAAAACAAATGGAGAGATTATTCCTTTTCTACCGTAAAGCGCCATCTGCAGAACATATCTGCAGGATGGGGATCAGGAGGGGCAAAGAGACATTCGATGACGATTCGATCGTCAATCTCCTTGGCAAAACTGGTAAATTCAGCCTGGTGCATCTCTCTGCAGACATATTCCGAGAGATCCCTGCGGAGCCGCGCCTCCTGAGTTGGGCAGGAGGGAACTGATATGATCACTTCATCGGATCTCTCCTCAATATTGTAGTCTACAATAATTGCCCAGGGAAAAAGTCGTAGGGCCTGGACAAAACCCTTGAGTCCTTTTTCCGTGATATCAAAACGGCTCTTGATGTCTTTTGCAGCCATCGAAGCGACGCGGCCCCAGACCTTTTCATTCAGCGTTTCCGCAACAGGCTGCCCAAACTCATCGGCACAATAGAGGAACCAGAATGCATCTACTACACGGTAGTGCCAGAGGAGGAACTCGAGATAATCATGTTTCTCCTGGTTATTCATTCGGTCAAATCGTTCGAGGTTCATGAAATCTCCGTTTTCATCGAAGAAAATGAGAGGATGGTCACAGATACGTTCAGGTAATCCATCCTTTCCGGACCCATTCATTATATTCACCCGGTCTCCAGTCACGGTTCTCCTCTACGATCCGTGCGAAAAAAGTCCGGTTCTCTTCTATGATACCAGACTGTCCGGGATATTGCACTTGTGATCGTATGGCCTTTGTAAGCATCGTACCCAGTTCACGGGATTTCTCCTCTGCCTGGAATACTGAATCGGGATCATCCCCGATTGCAACGCTGATCCCTTCAAGGGCGAGAATTCCCAGGTAATTAAGGACATGGTTCAGGTACGAGACAACTTCCTCTCCTCCTGAACTCCAGGTCGTCGATACTGCGCAGCCATATTTTCCTGAAAACGTCTGGTAATGGATTGCATCAGCCAGCCGGTCGATGAATACCTTCATCTGACCCGTGACCTGATCGATATAAACCGGAGAGCCGAGCACGATTCCATCGGCAGCAATCATTCGCTCATAAAGAAACAGGAAATCATCATTGTAGACACACTGCCCTGTCAGAGAACAGCTCTCGCATGCAGTGCAGGCTTCGATTCGAAGCGATGGTAGGTCGATAAGCTCAGTGTTTGCTCCTTCGGTAGCAGAGCCAGCGAGAACCCATTCCAGGAGCATGCGTGTCCGGCTCTTGATGCCCCGCGGGCTGCCATTGATACCAACGATCCGTAGATACTCAGCCGGACGCTTCGCAACCTGTATCCTTGCACTTACCGCATCTCCCTCCATGATTGCTCCTGATGTTCTATTCGGCTCCGGGATTTTCCTGCCAGAGCCCGAAGGGATTCCCTTCTGTGTCGGTGCAGATCGCGAGATAGCCGAACCCCGGGACAGATGTTTTCGATAAGACCATCGAACCACCCAGTTTTGCCACTCTTGAAGTATACTCATCGATATCAGGGACACCGAAATAATTCATGATACGCTGGTCCGGGCTCCCCCGTTTTCCCAACCCTCCACCCGTCGCTGGTTTTCCATCGACGTCCCGTGTCTCGATCAGGTAAAAGTCGGGAAAACCGGGCGGGGCAGTGAAGGTCCACCCGAACAGCTCGGAATAGAATGTTCTTGCCCTTGAGACATCATCTGCCGGTACATCGAAGTGAACAATTGTCGGCATTCGGAATCACGATGTGATACTGATTCAGATCCGGTATTATGTTTTTCCCCTCACCTCTCTTTGATTCTCGATCAATGAAATGCCAAGGTAAAAGGTGGGTGAAATCTCCCTGCCATGGAGAAATTGTTCCAATATTGATCAACAGGGTATCTCATCTCTTTCCGACAGCAGCACAATAGAGAACAAACTCCTCTTCGATATTAACACCCAGCAGTTTAGCCATGAGTTTATCATCAAACGCCCCGATAGCACAGGCGCCACATCCCACCTGTTCTGCCGCAAGATAGAGGTTCTGGCAGGCATGGCCCGCATCAAGATGGACTAGCCGGTATGCCCGTTCGGAATACCTCCAGGCCATGCGGTAGATGATGGCTGACCAGAGAAAGGTGACTGCTGATAAACGGACAAAAGCCTGACCTAGACATGCAGCCATCACTCTGTCCGAAATATTGAGGTCGGTTTCGATTTCGACGAGTGAATGGGAAAGAGGTACGTATCGATAGAGACCTGGGGGAAGCGGTTCCACCCTGTTTAAGAGCAGGTAGGTTTCAAGAGCATGTCGGCCACCTGCTGAAGGAACATTTCGTAATGTATAAAACGGATCCACGACTTGGACGATTCCCTGGGTACACCAGAGAAGGTAGGCAAGCTCCTCAAGACTAAGAGGATCTTTGCGGTAATGGCGAAGGGAGCGTCTTGCTTCGATTGCAGAACGAAGGTCCATGGGGGGTATGGTAATTGTTCCGGGTTTGGGCAAAGGAATATAGCGTGCACCCCTGGGCACAGGTTTTGCGAG
>JAJRBU010000085.1 GCA_028679315.1 Methanoregulaceae archaeon | reverse complement strand
GGTACTTCACCGGGTCAATCCCTGCAGCGCGAGCTTCGATCTCATTCTCCCGGATAGCAGCAAATGCCAGGCCGATCTTGGATTTGAGAATGAAATAAAATATCAGGATAACGAACACCGCTATGAGGACAATGGAATAATATTCGATCAGCTGATAGTTCGGTATGCTTGACGGGACCAGGCGGGGAGCGGCAATCCCGTCCCATCCCCCGCTCACCCCGGCAAACTGGCTTACCATGAGCGTCTGGATGATGATGGCAAATCCAAAGGTAACCATGGCAAGGAACCATTCCTTCAGCCTGACGCAGATGATACCAATAAAGAGGCCCACAAGAGCAGCAACACCACCACCGATAAATATGGTGATGAAGGGAGTGAGGCCGCTTGCCGCTGCAATGATGGCTGAGGCATATCCCCCGAGTCCGAAGAATGCAGCATGGCCAAGAGATCCCTGTCCGGTATAGGTGAGAAAATTCCACGATGATGCATAGATGATGAAGATGACCATCAGGATAAGGACAGTTAGCAGGTACAGGTTCATCCCGAAGATAAAGGGGAGGACAGCAGCAAAGAGGAGGAGTAAAATGACCCCGATGACCCTGGCTTTTTTGGATCCAATCCCTAGGGTCTTGTCCATGTCGATCATTCTGCCGACTCCCCGAAGATACCGGTAGGCCTCACGATCAGGACAAGGATCAGAATAATGAATGAAATGGCATCCTTCCACGCTCCGCCCAAGGTAAGGATTGCGAAGTTCTCTGCAATGCCGTAGATGAGTCCTCCAATAATGGCACCGGGAATACTCCCAAGCCCGCCAATAATGACGATGGCAAAGGCCTTTACAGCCGGAATTGATCCCATATACGGATTAAATACCTGGCCGCTCACTACCCAGAGGGTTCCGGCCGCCCCGGCAAGGCCGGCACCAATGCCAAACGAGAGCATGTCCATCCTCTCCACATTGATACCCATCAGCATCGCACCTTTCCGGTTCTGGCTGGTAGCCCTCATCGCCTTTCCCAGACGGGTTCGCTGCATGAAGAGAAAGAGGATGATGAGGATGGATATCGTAGTGATGATGATAATAAGGTAATCAAGCGGCATATTGACGCCTAATATATTTAGGGTAACCTGCTCGTAAGGGCTGTGGATGGTCCTCCATTCGTCACCCCAGATTATCGCTACGGCATTCTGGATGATGTAGATCAGACCGATGGAGATGAAGATCTCATTCAGTTTTCCCGTTCCAAGAATCGGGCGGAAACAGGTTCGTTCGATGATCACCCCGACAAGCATAAGCACTGGCAGCGATGCTGCAAGAAGGACGTAGGGGTTGAATCCTGAAAGAGCATAGAAGGTGAAGGTGATGTACGCCCCGAGCATCAGCAGTTCGCCGTGGGCGAAGTTCACGATCTTCATCACGCCAAAAATGAGGTTCAGTCCGGTGGCAAGAAGAATGTAAATACAACCGGCATACAGCCCCCAGATCATGACCTGGATTATCAGACCACTGCTTACCACCATAAATGAACCTCAACTTCTTGGTTAAAAAAGAGAGAGGGTTTATCCCTGGCCAGGTTCATACCAGTCGGGAAGGACGAAACTGGTCTCTTTCAGGTTGGCCGGCCAGACGATTTTTGGCCGCGTCTCCTTCACGCTCTCGTCCCAGTAGAGCTGCTCCATGGTCAGCTCAAACTTGCTCTCGCGGTAATCGGGTGAGAAGCTGATGGTCTGGTTCTGCATGTTCTCAACCATCTGTGGCATCTCTATTTCAGCGAGAGCGTCCTTGATGGTTGTCTTGTTCAGCGTCCCTGCATCTTCAACTGCTTTTGCAGCAATGTATACCCCTTCATAGGTTGCCACACCCATCATTCCGGGGAAACCACCATATTTATTGTCGAAATCCGTGACAAACTTGTTATAAGCGGCTTCTGTCGGACCTTTGGGAACCGTGTATGGAGAGAACCTGCTCTGCACTATCGAATAGTCACCATAAGTTCCTACTCCCTTGTAAAAATCAGGATCATCGTTCGGCTCCACCGCTGTAAAGATCTTATTGAGACCAACATCGCGCAGAGCCTGTGTCTCGACGGGGATCTGTTCATTCAGGAACGCCGTAACATAGACGACGTCTGGATCAGCATTTTTGATACTGGTGAGCGCGGTCCGGTAATCGCTCTCCCCCATCTTGAATGATTCCTCTGCGACGATCTCGATATTCAGGTTATTTTGAGCAATGGTATTCTTGATCGCCGACTGGTGTCCTTTTCCATAGGCACTGTCCTGGTAGAGAATAGCGAGTCTCAACGGGCGGTTCTCAGAGAAGTTGAATTTTGCATTAATAGCCGGCCGGACCGTGTCATTGAGGAACAGGGTAATCTGGCTACCCGAATCATCACATGTAGGAGCATGATGGAACATATATGTGGTATCAACATCTGTCCTGCGGGTGACGACCGGGGTTGACGCTCCGGTAATGATGTAAGGAACCTTGTGTTCAGCTACGATCTGCTGATGCGCCGTAACAACAGCACTTGAAAATCCTCCGACGAGAAGATCCACATTATCCTGGGTGATCAACCGGTTTACTGCTTTCTGTCCACCTTCCCTCGTGGATTCATCATCACCTTGAATGAGCCGTATCGGGATCTTCCTATTCAACTCAGCAACATAAACCCCTCCGTTGGCATTGATCTCGTCAGCCGCGAGTTCTGCAGACTGCCAGATATCCTTGCCTGTGGTGCTGGCCGATCCGGTCATCGATGCAACCACCCCGATTTTAAGTTCCTCTTCCGGTGCCTGTTCATTTGTGCATCCTGCAATCAGCACCAGGCTGATAAAAACAATGAAAATGAATCCAAGAGTCCGTTTCATGGTTCCTCCCGCTCTTCCTTGCTATGTTATAGCATGACAATATGAGAGATACAAAAATAAAGATTGCTATTCGAAACCGACGGTTAAATCAGCGATTTTTAAAATATCAGAGTATTGAAGACATAACCCCTCGTCTTCCTTTTAATCCCACATTATGATTGCATCACAACGATGATTACAAATTGGTATACTCCATATCCTTTCGATAGTATTATGGACCCTTTTTGGGAAAAATAGCCATTTCGTGGGGATCATATCGGGGCAATTATACATGATAATTCCCCAATGTACTGCTTCATGTTTTGGATTACCGGATATTACCGGTTTTATTGTAGCAGGAGTATCAGTACTTATCTTCCTCCTTCTTCTTCTCTAATCCCTGTGCTGGGAGGAGGTCCAGGCATGATCGGTGAACCACATGAGATCCTACTGGTGGCAGTGTATTTTGTCGGCCATGATCGGGATCGGGATCTGGGCTTCAAAGAAGATCCAGAATATGTCCGATTGCGTTGTTGCAGGGAAATCGCTTATAACAGGGGTGGTACATCCAGAAAAAAGACTAATCCTTTTTGAAAAAGAAAGGTCTCACAATGGTACCAATTCCATTCATTTTTTCCACGGCTTCAATCCTCATTAATTAGTGGTAAGAGGGAACACTTATCTGATACCCAGGATTCGTGTAAAAATTTCGGCAAATCCAAACCACACCATGAATTTTCGAGGATTACATCGGGGACCTTTGTTGGAGTTACCCCTTCCTTTCCGTTCCACATTCTCGCGCGTTTATCCTAAATTAACATTATGAGTTGAATATAAGAACAAAAAAAGTAAGAAACTATTTATGTCATGAATGACTATTGAGGTACGCCTCAGAGGGGAATACTGGGGATACGTGCAAAGATATAACCAGCGGGAAGATCCAAACGGCTTGAAGATCTTTTCGGCGAATAAGAGGGTATGTCTTTGGGCCGAACAAATGTTCAGGAAGATCCGATGCAGCATGGAATGGATCCATCACATCATAACGGCATGACGATGGGTGGGCGACAAAGACATTCCAGTTGACTGGGCCATACAGGGATCTCGGGGAACATGATGCTCTGTTACCGTGAACAATCCGGTCAGAACGGCGGAAGACCGGAATGTGAAAAAAACACAGTACCAGGGGGCCGACCATGTGATCCGCTGATAACCTCCTGGGGCACCTCCATGTTCTCTTGTTTAAAATTCCAGGGTCAATAATCCAACTCTGTTACTTTAGAATCCCTTGGTGGTGCTACTACTTATTTATAGAATTACGGAGAGAATACAGGACCCTTTAGTCAATAATGCATTATGTGCAGAAAAGAAACCATTCGGGTTCTCACAAAATTTTTAGGTGGCATCCTCAGGAGGTCTCGGCCCTGCCTGAATCCAGGCAGGACGTCAACCATTGGATTGAACGTTCATTCGGTGACTTAGTTGGACACTAATACACCTGATATAAAATTGCAAGGAATGCTTATTAAATCTTTTGTATTCTTTCGGATAAAATCAGCAGCAGAATAGACTTTTCTTGGAGCAAATGCAATTCAGATCAATATGAAATGCAATTCAGATGATTAAGTTGATTATTAAAAATATAAGGATCTCACAGTCAGATGCGGGATTTTTTTCGAAGACTACTGGTGACGGATAAATCCCTGGGATAAGAGATCATCAAGCCATCGGTCGAGAAACGATGCGA
>JAJRBU010000061.1 GCA_028679315.1 Methanoregulaceae archaeon | reverse complement strand
TGACGGTCAGCTTTACCGTGTAGGTGCCTTCGTCAAAATCCATAGACGGATTTTGCTCGTCACTATCCACGCTTCCGTCATTGTCAAAATCCCATTCATACGTGAGAAGCCCAGAACCGGGAGATTCATCGGTGAACAGGACAGTCAGGGGGGCTACTCCTGAGGTGGGAGAAGCAGAGAACTGGGCTTCAGGGGCAGTCCATGCAGTGTCAGTCACCATTGTTGAGTTTACATTCCCGCTCGTATCCACGGTCCTGGTGCCAAGGGTATACTCGGTATTTGTCATCAGTCCGGGTGCGGTGTAAGACTGGCCACCTGATCCCACACTGCCAACAAGAGTACCGTTCAGGTACATATCAACATGGTCAAAGTCTGTGTCTGGAGGATTGATCCATGTCCATGTGATTGATGAGTTGGTGTTAGTGGTATTTTGGAGGCCGGTTACCGATGCCGGGGGAATGATATCAAGGGGATTTAAGGCGATATTATGATAATCTCCAGCTGAGATAGTAACAAAGCCACTGCTAGACGGTGTATTAATCACCGCCAATGACGTTTCCGGCCCCCATACTTCAAGGGTGCCATCGGCGTGCATGGCGAGACTATGCTCGAATCCCGCTGCAATGGCAACATAATCATTTCCGGCAGGCGGGGTTGCCTGGCCATAAGCGTCCCAGCCCCAGCCTACGATGGAATTGTCAGAACGTAGTGCCAGACTATGATATGTTCCCTGGGCAATTGCCTTATAACCAGTGCCAGTCGGCGTGTTCGTTACCTGTCCATCGGTATCATCACCCCAGCTGGCAATCGATCCATCAGATTGCAGGGCAAGGTCATGTACTTCTCCTGCAGCTATTGCTTTATACCCACTACCAGTAGGTGTTGCAAGCAAGTCATAGAGATCCAGCCCCCAAGCCTCTATACTGCCATCAGAATGTAATGCAAGACTGTGAAATGTCGCTGCATCGATTGCGGTAAAATCGTTCTCATTTGGGATATCCAGATAATCGGTATCTCCCCAGCCTATGATTGAGCCGTCTTCTAATGCCAGGTTATGAAAATATCCTGCAGCAATTGCGGAAAATGTTCCTGAAGGCAATGGTGAGGTCTGGTTCCAGTCATTTTGACCCCAGGCTTCGATACTCCCATCAGAGTGCAATGCAAGACTGTGAACGCTTCCCGCAGAAATGGCCGTATAATCATTACCAACAGGTGATACGGCCTGGCCATAATCGTTACTACCCCAGCAATACACCATTGACGGTGTTGTATCTGCCAATATACCGCTAATGACAACCTTTTCAACATTAATGACACCATCGGGGTTCTCCAGTGCAGCTTTCAATGCTTCCTGATAATCCCTATAAGGGCTTCCAGGCGGTGTAAACGGGTGTTGTCCAAGTTCTGTATCCGCCTCTGCAACAATATCCTGCAAGAGTGCATAGCCCGAGGCATCTGCACTCATAAGAGTGGGTGCATAGATGAGCGTGGTCCCATCATAGCCTTTGATGTTGATGTTCATATCGCAGGCTGCCAACAGGGCGGCGAGTTGGTACGCCACATTGACAGATGCTTGGGAGCTACGCAACCACGCCCTTAATTCAGAATACCCTGTTGGCCATGCTTGAGGTTCAAAGGGTATGCCTCTGGCATCTACCAGGTTAAAATCTCTCAATCTCTGAAGATCTGTCTCCTGTATGAGCCCTTTCCCGTCTTTACCAGACCAGTCTTCAATAGTATACCAGTCGGAATCAGATGCAGCCAGAGCAGGCAATGCTCCCAGATATAGAGCAAGCAAGAGTCCAACAATCAATACTCCTTTCATATACCCGTACTCCGTTACTCTGTGTGTGTCGTTGCTGTCATTAAGTGATATTCATCACGGCAAGTTGTGTGTATTCTCGTCATTGAAAAAGTGATTGGGTCTCAGGGGAGAATCATGCAAAGCTATACCCGCACGGTTCATCCTGCACGAAATTCTTGTTGTTGTTTGCATTGTCCAATGCATTCTTCAGCACTTCCTGATATGCACGGTACGGACTTGTTGATGAAGTGAGTGGGTGCAATCCGATCTCAGTGTTTGCCTCATTCATGACATCCTGCACCGTTGCGTATCCAAGTGCATTTGCACTCACCGTCCCGGGTGCATAAATTAAAGCATTGGGATCAACACCCTGGGGGAGTCCGAGGGTATACACATTGAGATCCATTGCGGCCAAGTGTGTAGAGAGCTTGTATGCCATGTTCGAGGATGCCGTTCCACTGAGTAACCATGCTTTGAATTTTGCTTTGGCATCTTTCAATGCTGCACTTGAATGGTCAACAGGTGTGAAGTTCACCTCAACTCCTTTTGCATCGACCAGGTGAAGTGCTGTCAATCTTGCGAGATCGTCATACCCAATCTTTGCCTGACCGTTCTTGTTGGACCAGAACCCTGGCGTGTGTCCACCACCAGCTCCAAGGCACAGGTTGCCGAACGTTACAGTGAGGGTGTCATCACATCCGTCAAACGTGACCACGAAGCTCTTAGATGTTGTATTCTTCCAGGAGGTTTCCTTTGGCATGGATTCTGTGACGGTGTGACTGCCCATTGAAACCAATGCATCATCGGGGGTGAAGTAATACATGGAACCATCGACGTTATACTTCCACCCTGTAAGTACGGTCTCTCCGGTATCCTTGATACCATTAGCATTGGCATCATAGAACTTGATGACGTCAATGGTGTTGGTGCAGACAATCACGGTCTCAGTGTCGGTCGCAGTAACGGCCGTTTCGCAGGGATCCTTTGCAGTTACAGTCACCACATTCGTGACCGAACCAGCTGCCTGGTCGGCAGCAGTGACGGTGTAGCTGTCGGTTCCGATTACCGTCACACCTGGTGCCAGTGTTGTGGTACTCAGGGTAATCGATCCAGCTTTGTCATCGACCGCTGCGACATCATGCAGGGTTGACAATCCTGTATTCTTGATCTCGTAGCTGTACTCAATGATGTCTCCCAGGGAGTAAGGCCCGGTCGATGTTACGGTCTTGTTGACGGTGATTCCCGGAGCCGTTTCTACACTGACGCTAGCTGATGCTGTGTCAGATATACTGTGACCACATGAGTCAGTTCCCGCAATTGTTGCAGTGTTCTGAATTGGACCGCACGTTGCTGGCACGACATATGTGTTTGTCCAGGTATCGGTTTGCCCTGGTGCGAGAGTTCCAGGTCCCCAGATAATGCCGCCTAATAGGGGATCAGTTACCGTGATATCATGGACTGT
>JAJRBU010000215.1 GCA_028679315.1 Methanoregulaceae archaeon | reverse complement strand
ATTACTGCCAGGCCTCTTTTTGCATCCTACTCAGTACCGGGAGCAGTACTTGCTGCTATGGATGGTATTGCAGTCCGGAATGAAGATACGTGGGGTGCTAGCGAACAGCGGCCCGTCAGGGTTACCAACTTTACAAGAGTAAATACAGGGAATGTGATCCCTCCCGGATATGATGCGGTCATTATGATTGAGGATGTGACCCTCGATGGACATTCGGCAGTAATCCGGAAGGCGGCAGCACCATGGCAGCATGTCCGGCCTGCGGGTGAGGACATTGCCGAATCGGAGATGATACTTCCCTCTTCACACTTGATCCGGCCTCATGAGATTGGGGCATTGGCCGCTTATGGGATTTCTTGTGTACCGGTCCTGACCGCACGGGTAGGACTGATCCCTACCGGATGTGAACTGGTCACACCGGGAACGAAACCTGCGCCAGGGCAGGTCGTGGAGAGCAATACCGTGATGGCAGCGGCATGGCTCAGGACCCTTGGTGCAGAATGCATGCGTTACCCGGTTACGCCAGATGACCCGGATCTTATTTCGGATAGGATGAAGCAGGCTGTTGCAGAGAATGACATCGTGGTCGTATCCGCCGGATCATCAGCAGGTACAAAGGATTATACCGCTGAGGTCATTTCCGGGCTCGGTGAGGTCCTGGTCCACGGAATTGCGATAAAACCGGGAAAACCGGCGATTATCGGAAAGATCGATGGGAAACCTATTATCGGAATGCCTGGCTATCCCCTATCGGCACTGACGGTAATCCGTGAAGTGATGGTGCCTCTGCTTGGTCGTTTTGGCCTTTCTTTCCCGGACCCGGATGAACTCACCGCGATCCTGGCACTTAGTCTCCATTCTGATATCGGAACCTGTGAATATGTTCTGCTCGCGATCGGCCGGATTAATGACCGGTTTATCGCCATCCCTCTCTCGAGGGGGTCCGGGGTCCAGATGAGTGGAGTTCGGGCACATGCATTGCTCCGTATACCTCCCGATAAAGAGGGGTATGAGGCCGGAGAAAAAGTGCCGGTCACCCTTATGATACCCGAAGCGATCGCGGAACAGACCCTCCTGATATCAGGCAGCCATGACCCGGTTCTTGATTACCTGCTCGAGCTTACGCAGGGGGAAGGGGTAACACTCCATTCATCCCATACCGGGAGCATGGGGGGGATACTCTCATTGAAACGAGGCAGTTGCCATGCAGCGCCGATGCACCTTCTTCACCCTTCCGGTGAATATAACCTGCCTTTTCTCTCGCAATACCTGCCAGGAGAGGACATTACTCTTGTCTGTGTTGCCGGGCGGGAGCAGGGTATCGTATCCCGCGACGGGCTCTCCCTCTCTGACCTTCCCTCCCACACCTTTGTGAACCGCCAGAAAGGTTCCGGGACCCGGATACTCCTTGATTATCAACTTGGACGGCTGGGGATCGATCCTGGTTCGATAAGAGGCTATGATCGGGAGCTGACCACCCATATCGGCGTTGCCCTTGCGGTCCGGCAGGGCGAGGCAGATGCCGGGATGTGCGTCTATTCTGCAGCACGGGCCCTGGGTCTTTCGTTTGTGCCCATTGGAAAAGAGCGCTACGAACTTGCCATCCGGTCTGATGACCTTGCCGACCCAAGGATCAGGACACTGGTTGATGCCATCCGGTCCGAACGTTTCAGGGAGATCCTCCGGGACCTTGGCGGGTACGACACCACCTGTACTGGGCAGCTGCGGAACACGCTTCCCTGACTGCCTCTTTTGGGGTGTTACATCTGATTATTCCTGGTATCTCCCAGGTGCGGTATCCGGCAACCGCGAGGCCGGTTTTCAGAGCCAATGCAATCTCCGAAAGGGTTCCCTGCTTGCCTCCGATAGCAACAACCGCGTCGGCAGACTGGATCAGGACCGCGTTTCTTGCATGACCCAGGCCTGAGCGGATAGTGACAGAGAGATGGGGATTTTCACCGAAAGTCCCGGGAATTATTCCTACCGTTGTTCCTGATTCCTCCCGTGCACCCCGGCAGGCAGCCTCCATCACACCATATAGTCCCCCGCAGATCAGGATCGCTCCCTCTCTTGCAATACATCGCCCGGCCTGCTCTGCAGCTTCCGCTTCGTCGAGACTGCATGTCCCAGGCCCTATCACCGCAATCTGGAGCGGCATCCCAGTCCCTCGTATCTCCACTGGGGCAAGTGACCTATGGCAATCCCCCCTGCGGATTGATAACAAGAATTTTTTCTTCAGTCATTTCCCTGATTGCATACCGGGGACCTTCCTTCCCCGCCCCGGATGCCTTTATCCCTCCGTATGGCATCTGGTCGGCCCGAAATGTCGGGATATCATTCACTATCACACCACCGACTTCAGCATCCTCAAACGCCTGCAGGATGAAAGGGAAGTAATTGGTGAATATCCCGATCTGCATGCCAAAATCGCTCCGGTTCGCCTCCGAGAGGGCTTCATTGAATGTTTCGTATTTGTGCACCGTGATGAGTGGGGCAAACGCTTCCTCGCAGTTGATCCGCATCTCATGAGAGGTATCGGTGACCACTGTGGGGGTAAAGAGTGCGCCGGTCTGCTTTCCTCCACAAAGCAGGGTTGCGCCCTGCTCAACGGCTTCCCGTACGAGGTTTTCAGCCCTGGAGGCTGCCTCTTCTGTTATCATCGGCCCTATATCGGTTCCGGGATCCCTCGGGTCCCCGGTTTTTAATGCTGCAACGGATTTTTGGATCATATCCAGTGTTTGATAGTAGACCGATTCAGCGATAAAGACCCGTTGTACTGAGATGCAGACCTGCCCGGCGTTTGAAAATGCTCCGGTCACGATGCGCGACACAGCATAGGGAAGCATCGCATCGGAATGAACGATGACGGCTGCATTGCCTCCGTGTTCGAGAATGACTTTTTTGCTCCCGGAAATCTGTTTCAGATGCCAGCCGACCATGGGGCTCCCGGTAAAGGTGAGCACCGCGATCCTGGGATCGCGAACCATAATCTCCGCTGTCGCAGCCGGACAGGGAAGAATACTCAGGGCTTCCGGGGGGAGGCCGGTCTCGAGTGCCAGCCTTCCAAGCAGCAGTAAGGAGACGGGAGTGGCCGACGCCGGTTTCATGATAATAGGATTTCCCGCTGCGATGGCAGGCCCGATCTTGTGGCAGGCAAGGTTCAGGGGAAAGTTGAAAGGAGTGATTCCGAGTACAGGACCGAGAGGGACCCTCTTTGTGATCCCAAATCTCCCAACCGTGTCAGCAGTCCAGTCCAGGGGCAGGAGTTCCCCGTTTATTCTTCCCGCCTCTTCTGAAGAAATTCGTAGGGTCGTGGCTGCCCGGACTACTTCCTGCTGCGCAGAAGACCTGGTTTTCCCACCCTCCAGGACCAGGATATCCACAAATTCTTCGGAATGTTTCGCTACCAGGCAGGAAAGGTCAGACAGGATTCGACACCGGTCTGCAGAAGAGAGTCTCCTGGTGGTTTCAAATGCCATCTTGGCACAGGCAACAGCATCCAGACAGTCCTGCTTCCCGGCCTGATGGACCAGGGCTACAGATTCACCAGTATAGGGAAACCGTACTTCAATGGGCGCGGCGCCGGTTCTCCACCGACCCCCTACAAGAAAAGGATATTCATTCATCATAGCTGCTCCACATAACTACCTCTGTTTCGGACAGCCCGGAACATATCAAAGAAAATACTTTGTGGTCGCGGGGATAATATCTCTGGACGCGCACCTCTGATCAGTCGCGGTAATAACACAATAGTTCGGGGGATCCCGGTGAAAGAAGTCACCAGTAGTTACCATGCAAACGAGATTGAGGAGTCTGTCCGCCAGTTCTGGCTGAAGGATTCGATCTTTGAAAAGACAAGAGAGCTCCACATCGGAGATCCTGACTTTTTCTTTGTAGACGGGCCCCCCTATACGACCGGCAACATCCATCTTGGCACGGCCTGGAACAAGATCATCAAGGACAGCATCCTCCGCTATACCCGGATGACCGGGAGAAATGTCATTGCACGCGCCGGCTACGACATGCACGGGCTTCCCATCGAGGTCAGGGTGGAGCAGCAGCTTGGTTTTGTCTCAAAAAAAGATATCGAGCGGTTCGGTATCGGCAGGTTCATTGAGCAGTGCCGAACCTTTGCCGCCGACAACATGGAAGTGATGAGCAGGCAGTTCGAAGCGCTTGGCATCTGGCTCGATTTTGCTGATCCCTACCAGACCATGAAACCGGAATATATCGAAGCAGCATGGTGGACACTTTCGAGGGCTGATGAGGAGGGGATGCTTGAGCGGGGTCACCGGGTGGTGAACTGGTGCCCCCGGTGTGCTACGGCCATCGCAGACTCCGAAGTTGATTATGCTGATGTCACCGATCCCTCGATCTATGTCAAATTCCCCATCATTGGGAGGGACCATGAGTATCTGGTCATCTGGACCACCACCCCCTGGACCCTTCCTGCCAACGTTGCGGTTGCGGTTCACCCTGACATTCTTTACGCCCGTGTCGAGGCTGTCAAGGACGGAAAAAAGGAGATCCTCTGGATAGCCGAGGATCTTGTCGAATCAGTACTCAGGAAGGGAAGGTATCAGGATTACCGGCTGCTCGAAAAGGCTGTCGGCAGCCACCTGACAGGATTCACCTATTCCTCCCCTATCGAGGATACCGTGACTCTCCAGCGTGATATCGCCCATCGTGTTGTGACAGCCGATTTTGTCACTCTCGAAAATACCGGAATGGTGCATATCGCACCCGGTCACGGATGGGATGATTACCTGCTCGGATGCCGCGAGCAGCTGCCGATCATATGCCCGGTCGATGCTACCGGGCGGTTCACAAGCGAGGCGGGTACTCTGGACGGGATGTTCATCAAGGAAGCAGACCCGGTTGTCCTTGAAGACCTCGGGCATCACCTTCTTGCCGTGGAATCGGTATCCCACCGCTACGGGCACTGCTGGAGGTGCAAGACCCCGATCATCTTCCGTGCTACCGAACAATGGTTCCTGAAGGCATCCGATATGCGGGACCGGATGCTCGAAGAGGTTGGGAAAGTCACCTGGTATCCCGAATGGGCAGGAAGTGCCCGCTTTTATGACTGGATCAAAGAAGCCCGGGACTGGTGCATATCGCGCCAGCGGTACTGGGGAATCCCCATTCCCATCTGGGAATGCAGGTCCTGCGGCAAACACCGGGTGTTTGGGACATTCAGCGAGCTCGAAGAGGCGAGCGGGAGATCCCTCCCCGATCCCCATCGTCCTTTTGTCGATGAGATACCAGTACCCTGTCAATGCGGCGGTGAGATGCGCAGGGTCGAGGACATCTTCGATGTCTGGTTTGATTCAGCAGTGGCGTCATGGGCAACGCTCAGGTTTCCGGGAGAGAAGGAAGCATTCGAACGCTTATGGCCCGCTGACTTCATCACTGAAGGGCAGGACCAGACCAGGGGTTGGTTCTACTCCCAGCTTGGGGCAAGCACCATTGCGTTTGGATGTTCTCCCTACAGGAGCGTGCTGATGCACGGCTTTGCCCTTGATGCAGAAGGGCGGAAGATGAGTAAAAGCCTCGGCAATGTCGTGACACCGGATGAGGTGGTAACGACCCAGGGTGTTGATGTCCTGCGTCTGTATGTCCTCTCCTCAAGTGCTCCATGGGACGACCTGAAGTTCAACTGGGAAGGGGTAAAGACGGTGAATCGGGCGATCAATATCTTCTGGAATGTCTACCGCTTTCCTCTCCCCTATATGATCCTTGACCACTATGAGCCGTGTACTTTTTCTGACGGGCGTTGGGATGATACCGCTATCCAGTCAAGGCTTGGCACGATGGCGGCCGAGGACCGGTGGATCCTCTCCCGGATCAATTCCTGTGCTCTCCTTGTCAGCAGGGCAGTGGAGGAGCGCCAGCTCCATCGGGCAACCCGGACACTTATTCAGTTTATCCTTGAAGATCTCTCCCGCTGGTATGTCCAGCTCGTCAGACCCAGGATATGGCTCGAGGGAGAATCTGATGCAAAGACCGCAGCGTACGAGACCATATACTATGTGCTCCGGCGACTGTGCGGGCTTCTCTCACCTTTCATCCCCCATATCACCGAGATGATGTTCCGGAACATCCGGACTCAGTCAGATCCCCCAAGCGTCCACATGACTGACTGGTGGGGAGGAGATGAGAATCTGGTCGACGGGGTGCTGGAACGTTTTATGGACATTGTCCGTTCTTTTGACGAGGCGTCGGCAAATGCCAGGCAGGCAGGAAAGAGAAAACTCCGCTGGCCGGTCCCTGAAGCCGTGGTTGTTACCGACAATGAGGAGGTCATTGCCGCCATCGGCTCCCTCTCATCAATCTGTGAAGATCGGGCAAATGCACGAACGGTCCGCGTTGTCCGGGGAGCCTATGACAGGATCGGGTGGAAGGCCGAGCCGGTTATGAAAGCGCTTGGCCCGGTGTTTGGAAAGAAAGCCCCTGTTGTGCGTGACCTGATCAGGTCTCATGATGCAGCTGCCCTGAAATCACAGCTCGATAATGGTGAGATGGTGACCCTCCCAGGAGCGGATGGGGTGTATCAGATTCAGCCGGGTTTTGTCACCTTTATCGAAGAACTTCCCCCCGACCTCTACCAGGCACCGATGAGCGGGGGAACTGTCTACGTGGATGTTGCGCTCACGGCAGATCTTGAAGCAGAAGGTTATTCCCGTGAAGTGATCAGGCGAATCCAGGAGATGCGGCGGCAGAGGGACCTCAACGTTGAGGATTACATCATGGCAGCCGTGGTCATAGATGATGATCGGGTGTGTTCCCTTCTTCAGGGGAGATGGCGCGAAGCGATTAGGGAGGAAATACGTGCAGGAATCTTCATGATTTCACCCGGATCTGCGTTATCTCCTCAAAGTTCCTTTGAACTGGAAAAAGACTGGGAAATTGAAGGTGTCCCGGTTGTGATCGGTATTTCAAAGTTCACGGATCAGCCCGGAAAGAAATGAACGGCCTTCAGGAGATGAGAATACCGGGGGTTCGGAGATACACTGGACCGAGGTGCGAAGGGTCTTTACCATCCTGGATTCCACAGGATTGAATCCTTCAATCTCTTTTGCCGTCTTGTAGACCAGGATCCCTCTCCTTTGCCACGACGGGGTTTTGGCGAGATTAAGTCCCCGTGAAAACATCATCTCGTGCAGTTCAGAAGACGAGCGGCCCTTTAACATCTGTGCAGCCTCGTGGGGGTCCTTCCCCCCATCAACCAGCGCCTGGTGGCAGTATGAATTGATGTGGTTTCTCCACGCCTCAGCCTGGCGGTCGATAAGATACCGCACGGCGAGGGCAGGGCTGACCTGGATGATGCGGGAG
>JAJRBU010000207.1 GCA_028679315.1 Methanoregulaceae archaeon | reverse complement strand
GATCGTTCTCCAATTTCATTCCAGCAGTGTCCCAGGCCTGATGCAATCTCACATATTTGCCACATCGTTCCTGTTCCCCGGTTGAAACAAAATCTGAACCTGCCGTGAAGTTTTCGCGATTACTGATGGGATCTGAAACCTGAAATCCTGTGACAGCATACCTATCAGAAAAGGAATGATCACCACTGATCTGCGGAGACCCTGACCATGGACCGGGAAGAAATTTCCAGACAATGCTTATCACTTGGCTCGATGAAGACCCGGGGCGGTCTGGGGCTGGCCATTGCCGAAATCGTGCTCTCGTACTCGCCCCGGGACCTCCAGCAGATGCGGTGGAACTTCTCGGGTGCGATCCAGGATATCAACCCGGAATACCGGAAACGGCTGGAAGAGACGATCACAGCCCATCTCCACGGGACCTACCAGGCACTACGGCTGATGAGTCAGCAGGGGAGTTTCGCTCCGATGACCCAGCCTCTGGAGAAGAAGGCAAAAGAATACTGGACAATGGTCGCAGGCCAGTGCCGTTCAGGGGATGAGGAGCTGATCCGGCTCCGGTTCCTGAAATTCCTACTCTCCTGCTTCTGCATGTTCGTGCAGGAGCTCCCCGGCCACCCGGTCGGGACACCATTTCCCGGTGGGGACAAGGTCGAGATTATCGATGGCACGTACTACTGCCCCGTCCGGGACAAGGCAAACGATGTCGATTCAGCGCTCTGCCCCTTCTGCCCGGCACTCCAGACCCCGGAGGTCGGGTATCTCAAGCCACCAGTGAAGGGGAGCGACCACAGGAAGAAGGAGTTCCTCCGCCAGACGTTCGACCGGCATTATTACAACGGGTGACTCCTTCCGGCAAGGCAGTGTTTTACGGGAAGCAGAGAGTGGAAAAGAGTATTCCCGAGTCTGGAAAATTATTTTCGGTTCAATCTGAAGTGATTTTGAAGAATCCGGCCATCCGGGGAGTTGAACAGGCCTGATGGGCAGAGCATTCGCATCATTCCTTTTTCCACTCTGTCCTGCTAAAGAACCAGGGCCCGGGGGGAAATCGATCGGGTCATTGGAGATTAACCCCCTTTTTTCAGGGACAGGCAAAAGTTACACACCTCGAAGGCCGGGTACTGGGATCAGGAGCTATGCTTCTGCGGTATGCCCCGGGAAGGGAAGGACGGAAGAATGAAGAGTCCTGGCGCGGATAGCTCCCTCCTGTGATGACCCCGGAAGAGATCCCCTCCCTCCGCCTCTCCCATTCAGGCCTCAGCCACTCCCCGTTCACGACCGCGGCTGAGGCGGTGGCCCATTCAGGGGCCGTCCAGGCTCAGGATTTTCAGGCTGCGATATGGTCGCTCGGGCTCAGAATCAGGGATGTAACTGCTACGACAATCGAGGATGCTTATAACGATGGAGAGATTCTCCGCGTCCATGTGTTACGTCCCACGTGGCATTTCATCCTGCCTGAGGACCTCAGGTGGATGACAGCCCTGACAGCCCCGGGGGTGAAATCGATAGTGGCAGCGTCCAACCGGAAGCTGGGGCTTGATACCACCTTATTTTCGAAGAGCAATGCTGCGATCGAAAAAGCCCTCGAAGGTCACCATACTCTCACGAGGCAGGACCTGAAGGGTATTCTGGCAGATATCAGTATCGTGACCGATGTCCAGCGCCTTGCCCACATCATCATGCAGGCAGAGCTCGACGGGTTGATCTGCAGCGGGCCGATGCGGGGGAGGCAGCATACCTATGCCCTTGTTGATGAACGGGTCAGGACATCAAGAGAACTCACGAGAGAACGATCCCTAGCCGAACTAGCACGCCGATACTTTGGCAGCCACGGGCCGGCCCAGCTCAGGGACTTCTCCTGGTGGTCAGGCCTCTCCAGCAGGGATGCAGGAGCCGGCCTCGAATCGATCAGGGAGGGTCTGGAGCGGACCTCCATCAACGGAAAAACATATTGGTATCCACCGGATACCGGGGAGGTCATCCCTGTTCCGCCGGTTGCACTCCTTCTCTCAATTTACGACGAGTATGCGATCGCTTATGCCGACCGGAGCGCTATCAGCAACTCCCGGGATATCGAGCGGATGATCGTGCAGGGAAATGCCATGACTGCCGTCATCCTCCTTCACGGAAAGGTGGCCGGGACCTGGAAGAGGAGAGTGAAGAAGGATTCGATTGAGATTCGCCTGAATCCATGCAGGGAACTTACCGATGAGGAACAGGAGGCCGTGGAGAGGGAGGTCCAGCGGTACGGGGATTTTTTTGGGAGGAGGGTGGAGGTTGCCTAATTCCCACCTTCATTCCCCACTGCTCTCCAAAACTCCCCAGTTTCTGTGAAATACAGGTATCCTTCAACGTTGTTCCGCTTCACAAGCAGCCTGGCTGCCTCGACATAGACGTCCATTGAGATCTGATATTCCTTAGCCTTTTTCAAATACTCTGAAGGGATAACCGGGTCCGACTTGTAATCGATCACCACCCAGCTGCCATTATCCAGCTCACACAGCCGGTCAATCTTCCCGGTTACGTGCCTACCGGCATAGGCGATAACGAAAGGCAGCTCACAGAACTCCCTCTTCACCTGCTGCATCAGTGCCGATGATCGGAACAAGGATACCATCTCCTCGCACTGCCTGATAGCTGCAGGATCACTCACCCCATATTCCAGGCATACCACCCTCGCATCACGCCCACGGAACACCTCGTGAATGATGGTCCCTTTCAGAGCACCATCAACGCCGGGTAGGTAACGGGATGCGCCCGGCGTACCTGTCAATGGAGCATGAGATGCCTGCTCATCCTCAAGTTCTGTCACCGATATGATCCGGATTCCTACCGGACCCTTGTCTAACTCCTTCGGCGACCAGGTGCCGCTTTTGCCGGCACATTCCTCCGGCACGACAAGAAGCTCCGGAGTGGTCTTTGCAGCTTCTGCAGGGATTGCTGCCGGATCGCTCGTTATGGTAAGGTGGACGGTCAGGTCGCCGCTCACCAGATCCATTCCTCCGGCAGCGATAGCATCACCCGTAATCCCAAGGGCTGAAAAGATCCATTCGATCCGGGAGGTCGCAAGCGGAATCGAAAGGTCAGGGTTGGCCGGGGGAGAACCGCTCATGATCAGGTGGTCCCTTGCACGGGTAAGGGCAACATAGAGAAGGCGTTTTTTCTCGGCACGCTCCTTCTGGCGCTGCATCTCGCGGAGGGCGGTAAGCATCGGGGTGTCAGTCAGATCAAAATCTTCATCAGGATCGGGGACCTTTGTCCCGACAAGCAGCGGGTTATCGCCGATCATGATGGGCGGGAACGTTTCACGGAACCGCATGCCCATGTCAGGCACAACAACGATCGGAAACTCCAGCCCCTTGGCGGCATGGACCGTCATCACGTTGACCGAGTTCTGGGCGAGGGCATCGAGCGGGGCTTCGCCCTCCCGCTCCTCCTCATCCATGGCGGTCCCGAGGTCTTCAATAAACTCGGCAAGTCCGTAGGATCCAGCACTCTCCCAAACCCTGGCCATGGCAACAATCTTCTCAAGGTTGGCGAGGATCTGTTTTCCCTCTGGAAGTGCCGCATAAACCGTGTAAATCCCGGATTCAGAAAGGATCCGCCTGATAAGCGGGACGATGCCGGTCCGTCCCGCATCTGCCACCCATGCGGAGAGGAGCCGGCATGCACGAACCGCACCCTCTGAAGCGGTCAGTTCACCGTAGTTCTGGAGCTTCTCCCAGAAGGTCGGGCCTTTCTCACCGGCGATTCGGAATAACTCGGTATCAGGGAGGCAGAAATAGGGGGACCGGAGCGTTCCTGCAAGGCTGATATCATCGTGCCGGTACCTGAGGAACCGGAGGATATTATACAGGTCGCAGACCTCCGGCCGGGAATAAAATCCTGTTCCTCCGTGCACGTAGAAAGGGATGCCATACGAGGCGAGGGCTGAAAGATACACCGGGAGATTCGTCCTCTGTTCGAGAAGAATTGCGATATCCCCGTACCGGGCAGGCCTTTTCGTAAACGACCGGTCTTTTGCCTCCTCGTACACATGGATATGAGATCCAAGGACAAGACACTGGATTCTCCTTGCCACCATACCGGCCTCGTTCCGTCTGGTGGCAGAAGAGTCGCACCCTCCCGGGGGCAACAACAGCTCCAGTGACCCGGTATGCCCAGCCCGAACTTCTGACACAAGGATAGGTTCATACCCGAACTCCCATGGTTTCTCTGCCGATGCAAAGAGACGGGAGAAGAGGCAGTTTGCACACCCTATCACCTCTTTTGTGCTCCGGAAACTCGTATCAAGGTTCACCTCCCTGCCTTTGCACGCGGCAAGAATGATCTCCTGGACAGCCTTGAACCGGGTGACATCAGCATCCCTGAAGAGATAGATCGACTGCTTAGGATCGCCGACAATAAAGAGGCAGTCGGTGCCCGGGCTGGGAGTGCCGATGATCGAGAGGATGATATCAAACTGCGAAGGATCAGTGTCCTGGAACTCGTCAATGAGGATGTACCGGAACCATGGCATGAAATGGGTGGCAACGAGGTCTTTTTTGGTAAGGAACAGCTGCCGGGCGTGCAGGATAAGATCCTCGAAGTCAAGCCCGCCAAGGATCGATTTTTCCCGTTCCACAAGTTCAGTATAGCGGTAATAGACCAGCGAGAGTTCTCCAAGGATTTCAATTGCACCGATCATAAGGGGATCGGCAGGATCAACCGTCATCCGGAAGAGGGCACGCTTTCGCTCGAGGATATCGGTCAGATCCTTTCGTGCGGACTTGAACTTCGAGAGATCGGTCTCGTTCCAGACCTTCCTGCTCCCGACATTTCCCGGGCGCTTTTTGAGGAGATCGATAGCGGCACAACAGAACTCCTCGAGGCCGGAATCGCCGGAGATCGCCTCGAGGAGATGCCGGTTCTCGCAGAGGTAGCGGACCGCCTTGTCATCGGCACCCTCATACCGGTCAGCGAGATCAAAAAGGGTCCTGAGCGCTGCGATATACGACGGGTCATTTCTCAAGTTCTTTATCTCAGTCTCACGGAACGTGGAGACTTCCTGAACCCAGGTCTGCTTCACCTGCTCCCTTTCCGACCCGAGTGCCTCGAAGAAACGTCTGTATGAGAGCCGTTTGCCGTACATCTCCGCGAGCATTGTACGGACCGTATGCTGTTCGAATACCGAGAGGATACGGACAACTGCATCGTGTACAGGGGCGGGTTGAGGTGCATTGACAAGGTCCTCGAATGCCTTTGCCTGGGTACGGGAGACCTGCCTCTCATCAAGCACCACAAATCCCGGTTCTAGGCCGGCTTCAATGGGAAATTCGCGGAGTACCTGGGCACAGAAGGAGTGAAAAGTCTGGACCGGCGCGATCATGAAGTCCTCGGCTGCCCGCTCCCAGCGTGCCCCCTCCCGGCATGACAACTCTCTCCGTATCCGATCCTTCATCTCGGCAGCAGCCTTATCCGTGAACGTGAGGGCAAGGATCTCAGGGACCGTCACTCCCCGGGTCTCGAGGAGGTTGAGATATTTCTGTACGAGGACATAGGTCTTTCCGGTACCCGCCCCTGCAGTGACCACAAGGCTCCTGTCATGGGTGGAGATCGCCTCGTTCTGCCGTCTTGTTGCTGCCATCAGGGAGCCTCCTTAGCATCAAATGCCCGGTAAGGATCGAACCGGCAGATGCGCCTGAATTCGCAGTAGGAGTTGGGGCATTGCTCCCCGGCAGGGAGGGGGAACACTCCCTCCCTGATCCTCCGGATATAGCCGATGGCAAAATCACACGAGCGGCCGATTTTCGCGGTAAAATCAGGTGTTATCTTCAGGGAGGGAGAGATCAGGCTTCTCGCTGTTTCATCACAAAGGAGCAACTGGTTTTTGATCTCCTTCCGGATCGTGTAGTACCCGGCAGCGATCCCGCGTTTTTCCGTAAGTGCCTCGAATGCAAGCAGGTAAAGGGGAAGCTGCAGGGCTTTCCCTTCCTCGATATCCCGGGTTTTGGGATGATGCCGCCCGGTCTTATAATCATAAATGAGGAAGAGCCCATCGGGCGAGATATCGATCCGGTCGATCC
>JAJRBU010000154.1 GCA_028679315.1 Methanoregulaceae archaeon | reverse complement strand
CTTCTAGCGCCTCTGCGGTTAAAAATGGTCGTTAGACACTGGTTATGACTAATGCTTGCGGAGTAAAACCGCAGAGTCGCAGAGTTCGCAGAGTTGCGCATAGAGCCAGAAGAAACATCGTTTCAGGAGGGATGCGCGTCTATCTGTCCCACGAACTCGCATATCTCTTTCAGAACTGCCGGATCATTGACCCATACTCCGCTCTCGTAGTTGCTCTGGGTGCCCCCTTTGGTGAGGTTGGCTGAGGTGATTATCGCCTCCTTCCGGTCCACCATGTAGATCTTGGCATGCAGCTCTGGAACCAGCACCACCTCTCCGCCCAGACGGGAACCTCCTCCTGCAGATCGTCGGCGAGGCCCAGAGAAAAGTCCGAGTCGCATCCCCGCATGTATATCCTCAGCCGTCCCCCCTTTCGAGAGAACTTTTTCATGATTCCGATCATTTTATTCCAGGCCTGCCTTTTAATCCAGGGAGATATTATTACGATCTCAAAGCGGGCGCCCTCCAGCATGAGCCGCAGCCGGTCCTCGAAGCTGTGAATGCCTTTGCTGGGAATGGTCCTCAGGAAAAGCACATCTGGATCATTTGCTGATGAAGCGATGTAATCCTCCAGGAAGCGCTGCCGCTGTGCGCAGGCATAATCCTGCGTCTGCTTAACCTCCTTCAGCTCCTCTTCCAGCAGAGCCGCCCGCTCCTTCCACTTTAGCAGTTGAGCAAAACCGTGCGATAGCTGGTCGAGGCTGCCCTCCTTCTCTCTCAGCCGTGCCTGCAAGAGCAGCAAGCTGGCCTGAAGCTGCCGGCAGTCCTCTTGCAGCCTCTGGCTTCTGCCCGCCTGCAGCTGGAAGATGCAAACCGAGAATATGGCCAGAGCCAGAAAGACCAGCCATACCAGGTACCCCTCCATATCGCATCACCCAGGAAAAGACAGGTACTGGAAGTTATATAAAGATGATGTAATCGATATGCATATACTATTATCAGAATTATTTTCTAAATACAGAATGAGCAGAAGGTGCGCAGAGGATGAAGATTGGAATACTAAAAAATTCTGCAAAGTGAAACGACGGCAGCGCACCCGCGCCGCAAGCTACGGGATATTCATCAAAAAATAATACAGGCAGTCTTTCTTTGATATTCATCCCTCCCTATCCAGATATTTGGTGTAACTAACAAAAAGCTCTGCTATCTTTTTGGATATAACTCATTGTAGGTCTCTGAGCCCTTCCATCTGCCCTCTCGCCAGCCGTATGGCCTCGTGCAGCTTTGCCTCCAGCATCTCCCTGGGCGGCAGCTCCACCAGGTACTCGGCCACCCTGATCTCGCCCCGATCGAGTTGCAGCAGCTCGATCTGCTCCCGGTTCTTTTCGCCGCACAGTATCAGGCCGATGGGCGGCTCCTCTCCCGGCCGGCGCTCATACCTGTCCAGCCAGCGCAAATAGAGCTCCATCTGGCCCTTGTAGGCAGCGTCAAAGCTTCCCAGTTTCAGCTCAATAGCCACCAGGCGGCGCAGGCTGCGATGGTAGAATAGCAGGTCAAGGTAGAAGTCGCGGTCGCCGATGGTCATGCGCTTCTGGCGGGCGATGAAAGAGAAGTCGGTGCCCAGCTCCAGCAGGAACCTCTCCAGCTCCCTGAGGATGGCCGCCTCAAGATCACGCTCGCTGTAGGTGTCCTCCAGCCCCAGGAAGTCCAGAAGGTACGGATCCCGGAAGACCAGATCGGGCGTCATGCGGTCCTCCTCCTGCAAGGCCTCCAGCTCCTGCCTGGCCAGCTCCTCCGGCTTCCGGGAGATGGCGGTGCGCTCGTAAAGCATCCCCTGCACCTTCTGGCGCAGGGTTCGCACGCTCCAGCGCTCCACCCTGGCCATCTCGGCGTAGAACTTGCGCTGCAGAGGATCCTTGAGGTAAATGATCTCTATGAAGTGGGACCAGGAGAGCTGTGCAGACAGTGTCTGCACTGTCCTCTCCTCTTCAAAGGTGTCCGCCACCCGAATCATATGAAAAAGGTTGCGGCGGCTGAATCCCCGGCCGTATTCTGTGCTGAGAGTCTCGCTGAGCAGGTCCACGATGCCCTTCTCCTGGCCGGTGATCCTTCTTGCAGAAATCTCCTCTCTTATCCGCCTCCCGATCCGCCAGTAAAGGAGCACCAGCTCTGAGTTCACTGATTGAGCGACCCGGGCCTTGGCCTGCTCTATGTGGGGTCGGATACTGCCGGCAAGCTCTTCTGAGGCGATAGCGATCTCGTTCTCTCTCAGGTCCTCCATTTTGCCTGCGGCCGACAGCCCTTCTTTCAGTTTAAGGCTCCTCTTCATAGGCAATCATCATCCCCGATCGTAGCTCTTTCTCATATCCCATCCTGTGCCAGAGATGTGATTCCTATAACATTTGTAGGTTATAGTATTCTTCGTCTCTGCCCTTATCCGCACCCCAGGATCTTGATGGTTCAACTCTCAACCTCACTCAACCTCTCCGCCATCCCCCACTCCCCCCAAGTTCACCCCGATGTTCCATCCCCGGCTCTATCCTCTTGAAGCTGGCGTTCATGGTGTCGCGATCCGCAAGGCGCGAAATATCTCCGGCAGAGATTGGGACTTGTCGGGAGGTGGTCGTAGCCAAGGATGTGGCTTTCCCCTCCACCCGACCGTCTCCCTGGCTCCCTGAGACCAACAGCCGCCTGGTCGCTACCTTTGGATCTGCTGGCCAAAGCCCAGAGCAGCCACCCGGAATTGCAGCGCTGCAAGATCCTCTTCATCAGCCGGCAATTTGGTGATAACTATGATCTGGCCGCGGATTTCGGACCTTCTCACGCAAAACAGCGACGAGTCCGATTCATTTATGCATTGAACCTGTCTTTAGTATTCAGAGGAAAGGAGGGAGACAGACATCTTGAGACTATACGAGATTAGAATAGCATCTGTATTTGTCTTTATTGTGTTGATTCATAT
>JAJRBU010000126.1 GCA_028679315.1 Methanoregulaceae archaeon | reverse complement strand
TGATGAGGCTAGAACGTGTGGGAGAGCAGAGAGCAGTGGTATGGAAATTACTGAACCGGATACCCGAATCAGCGATCCTGGTCATATTCGGGGTCTCAACCGGACCCCCGAATGTGTCCATGGTCCCATACCCCACATCATCCCAGACGATCATCAGGATGTTGGGAGATCCTTCTGGTGCAATCGGCTGGGTAAACGGGGCCCAGTCAGGGGTAGCGTCCCTGATATCAACCGCGATTTTTCCTTTCCATGGTCTGGTCATAGCATCCTCTGAAATCAGAATATTCATACCATTAACCGCTATTGATTTAAATATCCTGTTCATCCACCACAGGAGGAGTCAGAGGGTGTCGTCCGGTTCCCTCAGTCAGATAAAGAGGATTAATTTCCCGTTTCGAACACAATCAGTTCTCCAGAACTGTGCCGGGGATCCGAACGGTGATGTGTCCGGGCCATTGAAACATGATTTATATTCCTAAACCAATTTTATATCATGAATCAAAAAATCTTAATGGGAACATTTATTGTTATCGTGTGTGTGCTGTTCGTTGTCGGTTCAGGATGCACCTCAAAACAGGAAGGGGCACTGCCTCCCGCAACACAAACTCCTGAAGCAACCATAACCCCGACCGCTGAGGTGACGACGGTAACTACTCCATCAAACACCACTCCTGTCCCTACGGCAAACACACCGCTGCTCCAAGACGATTTGTTAAATCGTGAAGGAACAGGTGACCAGGATACCGCATACAATCTGTTTTTTTTGAAATCTCAGGCCGAAATTATTAATAAAACAAACGATTTAATTGAGGCAATGGTTCCGGGATCCATGACAGTTCAGGCCGTCTATTCTCCCTCGTTGGTGTATGTGAGAGCAGAAGACCTCGGATATACGACTGAGAATTATTATGATCGGGTTCTGGAAATGAAGGTATACACACCGGAAAATGAGATGAAAAGAGTTGCCTATCTCCAATTCCTCTATTCGGCCAAGTCTTCTGCCTTCCATATAGCAGATGCTGCAGAAGCTGAAAGTTACGGCAATTATCGGGATGCACTCGTAATGGCCAGTGCAGCAAAATTAGATCTGCAGAATATCGAAGCAGATCCGGACTTGCCCCCGACCCTTCCTTATAATCTCCTGGATGTATTCCTCAATGAATATATTGGAAGACTGCGGGACAAAGAGATAGCAAGTGAAATAAAAGAAAGTACCTCAAGCGGAAGCAGGTTCCCTTCGCGGCCTTAGGGATTATCCGCTTTTGATAATGTACCTTTTTTCTCCGTGTGAGAGTGGAGATCCAGGTAAAAAGGATCCGGCCATCTTCTCTTTACGCATCCTCCGTCCGAGGACCACGATCCTCTGTGTCATTAGCCGGAATAGTAGGTTATTTGCATCACCATTATCGTTACTATGAAGATGATGCCCACTGCGAGCCATTTTCTTCTGCCAGTGTGCTCAGTAGAGGGGAAAACACGGTATCCGATAGGGAGACCGCAGAGCGGGGATATGTATGATATCTCTGGAAACCATCTGGATCCGCATAGGGATGATGCCCCTCAAGGGGGAAGCCTGACATATGGTGAGCCCTGACAGTACTGATTAGCATCAGGTATACAGTATGGGTGACCTTGATCGTTCCATCATGGATCCTGGGGGTCAGTGTATGTATTCTCATCAGAAACCACCAGAAAAGTCATCCATTAAGTGATAATGAAGAGAATAAAACATAGAGACATCACGTTCGATCTGCAGGAACAGATCTGACCGTGTTCTCAGGCTGCACAAAGGGGATCCTATGAAACGCATCTGGAAGATTTTAACGGTTATCGCTCTTGTTGCATTCCTACTCCTCCTTATCGGACCATTGCTGTATCAAGGACCCCCGTTGGAAGGCACTGTTCCAGAACGTGACCTTGCAGATCAGGAGAGCCGATTTGTCGAGGTCGATGGCCTGACCGTCCATTACAAGGAAATGGGAGAGGGTGAGCCGGTGTTCATCCTGCTCCATGGATTTGGAGCCAGCGAATTCTCCTGGAGGGAGGTGGGAGAGCCACTCTCCCACGAGGGCCGCGTCATCATCTACGATCGTCCTGCCTTTGGTCTTACCGAACGCCCCATGACAGGAGAATGGACAGGAACGAATCCCTACAGTGTTCAGGGGAATATTGAGTTACTGGATGGGTTGATGGATGAACTCGGCGTGGAAAAGGCCATACTGGTTGGAAACTCTGCTGGGGGAGAGGTTGCGGCTGCGTACGCCCTTGAACACCCGGACAGGGTTCAGGGCTTGGTATTAGTGGATCCCTCTGTGGGCAAGCAGGGAGGCCGAATCCCGTCATGGATGCTGCTGTTGTTAAAAACCCCCCAGCTGCGCAGTCTTGGGCCACTGCTGGTCCGGAGCATCTCGGGTGAACTGGGCAATAAAACCGTTCGGATGGCATGGCATGATCCGTCGATGATTGAACAGGAGGTCTATGCCGGATATCGGAAGCCTCTGATGGCGAACAATTGGGACAAGGCGCTGTACGAATTTGCCATTGCTGAAAACCCGGTCAGTTATGATGATCGTCTCACGGAACTGGCAATGCCGGTACTCGTTGTTACAGGTGACGATGACCGCATTGTACCCGCCGAGTCAAGTATCCAGCTTGCAGAGAAGATTCCGGGAGCACAACTGGTGGTATTCAATGAATGCGGACATGTTCCCCAGGAAGAATGCCCCGATCAATTCATGGATGCCTTACTGGGATTCCTTGAAGGATTGGAGTGATGACCAGGATTTCTATGAAGAAATAAACCCTGGTGTAAATCAGAGATCCTGACTGGTTGCCGGCATGAATTCACCTGAAAATTATGGTGAATTCTTCTCAAGCCGACTTTCCTGGTCTCTTGACGCTTGGCATACACATCTGCTCCGGATTGACTTCATAGGTCCGGGGAGATCCACAATTCTTCCAACCGTTCCTCATCCACTTCCCGTGGTATACGCTCCCGCGATCGTCTACCTTGTCCCCTTCTACCCCGTCAATGATGTTGTAGACGTTCACAAACCCAGCTTCTGAAAAGGGCATTGACGGCCATGGCGCTACGGTTCCCGAACCGGCACATGACCAGGATCGAATCGGCAGGTGCGAACAGACGCTTCACGCGTGAGATAAATTCGGGATTGGGCTCTACGACAAATTCTATGTATGTCTCCAGACCTGGCAATACTTTAAAATTTGCCTATTGCAGCAATGATTAGTCTTTTACTGTCGAACTGGCAGAGAGGGAGATGCAAGGTAAGTTCACCAGATCTTAATCTTATATCGGACTTTGCAATTTCAGTTGCAAGGTTTCACAACTCCGATTTAGGGACTGGCGGTCCTCTTCGATCAAAGAGCCAGACTGGCTTTCCACCTGGATGAGCGTTACGTGATGAAGCAGACTCTGCCGTGCA
>JAJRBU010000190.1 GCA_028679315.1 Methanoregulaceae archaeon | reverse complement strand
TTCTGGTCCGGGTCTCGGTCCATGATGGCAGATCGACCATCCCGCTCACCCTCCGTGTCAGTGGAGAGGAACCGTTCGTGGTCGGAGAGGTGTACCGGGTCGGAAACCGCCGGTTCCGGATAGCCCACATGAAAATGCGGGATGGTGCTGCCCTGCGCCACGTAGGCCAGAAAGGCATAGCACGGAAGATAAAACGGGTGTATGGGTATCCGTTATAGGTATCTCCGGATCGCTTCCTCGAGCTGTTCCCGGTGCACCACCCCTTCAAACCGTTCAACCACCTGGCCATCTTGTATGATGAGGAGGGTAGGGGTGACCTGGAGCAGGTAGGTATCGATATAGGATCTCTCTTTTAGAGGATTGATCGTCTCAAATCGTATCCGGAGTGCAGCCTCGACTTCCCTGTTTATCGGATCCTGCTCCTCGCAGGCCATGCATCCTTCCTGGAAGAACGATATCACCTTGAGCATATACTGTAAAAAAGGGGGGAGGGGCTATAAATAGACGTCCCCTGCTCTCATCCATGGTTCAGACGGACGATTGATATATCGGCGCTCGGATACCCGTAATTCACGGTCACATTTTCAGTGGTCTTTTCGGTGATGACAGAGGTGCGGAGTGCATACTCCGGTGTTGAATTATCATCAAGGTCGATCATCGGGTTTGTCGTGAAGGCGAGGAGCATCTGATCTCCCGGCACTGCCATGGTGAAGTTACCCCCCATTTCAGTAAATTGTTCCGGGGTCATCTCCCTCTGGAGCACGTCACTGTTGGCAAAGACTATTTTTTCTGCCCCTCCCTGTTTCATCCCTTCCAGGGTGGCAGAGATCTGATTTAATTCATCGCCAAAAAGTCCGAAACTGGCCTCCCCATAATCATAACGATAGACCGGGAGAGGAGAGATCATTTCAGTGGAGGTGGAATTGACTGCCATCGTGAGAGGATTGGTATACCATACAATCTCTCCTTTCTCGTAACTGGCATTGAAGACCCGTATATCGGTCGTGAGTACCGGCCGCCCTTCCGTGTCATGGATCGTCAGATCGATGACCGCGGTATCGCCGGTTTTGGCAGGGTTCATGGTGACGAGCCAACTTGTCCCAAGGGACGTTATGATCATAACACCGACGAATAATATACACCCCATTATCAGGAATATCTTCGCCCATGATTTGGTCCAACCTCCCTGTTTTGAAGTTGGTTTTCCTTTTTTATCCGATTTCATTCATTTCAGGTGGTTTTTTTTGGGAGATAAACATTCCATTCCTCTCATTGTTTAAAACCCAATCTTTTTATATAATAAATCCTAACTTTAGGACAGTCCACTCATAACAGGGTGGGTAAGGAGGAATGCAAAGAATGTATCGCAGGAGATATCCGTTCGGTTGGACCTGGCGGGACTTTGACGAGATGATGAGTGAGATGGAGAACCGGTTCTGGGCTCCCTCGGGTCGGCTCCTACCCCCAGGGGGGATTGCTGACCGCATGATGCCCGCGATTCGGGGCGAGTTCCGTGTCGATATCCGCGACCATGATGATGAGATCATCGTGGTTGCCGACCTCCCCGGGGTGGAGAAGACCGATCTCTCGGTCTCTCTCGTGAACCCTGGGATGCTCGAGATCCGCTCGGAGCGGAGGGCTGAGAAAGAGGAGAAGGAGGAGGGATACGTTATGCGGGAGAGGATGAGCGGTGCCATGAGCCGGATTGTCACCCTCCCGCATGATGTCACCGATGCCGGTGCATCAGCCACCTTCAAGAATGGTGTTCTTGAGATCAGGCTGAAAAAGAGTACGACTGAACGCGGATCTCCAATTAACGTAGAATAGTCCGCTTCTGCCCATTCTTTTTCCGAGCCTGAAGACCATCATTTTTTCCATCGCTAAAAGACCCTCCATTTTTTCCGATTGCTTGAAGTGATCTGAACCTGAACCTACATGCGATGGATAAGAAAAAGGTCAGGGACTACATGACCTACGATGTCGTCACCATCGATGTGCACGCAACTACGCGCGAGGTCATGGAGAAGATCCAAAAGACCGGGCATGATGGATTTCCTGTCATCAATAACAGGGAAGTGGTAGGATATGTCTCTGCCCGGGACCTGCTCTTTGTCCCCCCTGCCACACCGGTCGAGAAGGTGATGTCGCAGCACCTGATCGTTGCAGACCCTGATATGAGCGTCAATGATGCAGCCCGCGTCATCTTCAGGTCCGGTATCCAGAAGCTCCCGGTGGTCGACCAGGAGAACAGGCTGCTTGGTATCATCTCGAATACCGATGTGATACGGTCCCAGATCGAGCATGTATCCCCTGAAAAAGTCTTCAACTTCATCACCACCTTAAACAAGCTTCATGGGATCAATCCCGAACTGAAGCGCGAGGTGGTCCCTATCGATCAGCTCATTCCCACCCAGTCAAAAATTTACGAAGATGAACTGGAAGGAAGGATGTACGAGATTCGGAAGGGGCTCGCGGAACCCCTGATCGTGATCCGGCGTCCGGGTAAACTGATCCTTGTGGATGGGCACCACCGGGCTATTGCCGCAAAAAAACTCGGGATAAAATCCCTTGATGCCTACGTGATCGAGGTGAACGAGGACATCGAACTGGGCATGGAGCGGACCGCAAAAGCGATGAACCTGAAACATCTCGATGACATCCAGGTACTTGACTATGCCCGCCATCCCCTCGTCGCTATCACACACCGGCTTGTCCGAAGGGCCTGAAACTGAGGGGAAATGAGGCCTTGATCATAGTATCCCGGTTTTCCTGCCTAGGGTTAACCGTTCTGTGAAGATGCCCCCCCAGTCTTCACAATCATAAGGGAATTGGGGGGGATGTATCCTACGACCCTTCGCACCTACCATCGTATTTTTCATTCAGGAGATGCTCTTTTACGATGGTGTCATCGGTCACCACCACCTCGGGCCATAACCTGGTCTTTGAGTGGATCACCGCCCTGTTCCTGATAACCACCCGTGGCCCTATCACGGTATCGTGTTCAAGACTGCAGTCATCCCCGGTTACCGTGTCATTGTCGATGATACTGCCGCTCACGGTACTGTTCTTTCCGATTATCACGTGATTGTACACCGAAGAAGAGAAGATCTTTGCCCCTGGACGGACGATGCAATGCTCACCGATGCTGGTGTATGGGCCAATCAGTACCTCGTCGCCGATGGTGGTGCCGGTTCCAATTGCTGCAGGCCCTATGATATGGGAGTTCCTGCCGATCGAGATCGAATCACCCATCATGACGGGACCGAGGATCTGGCCTCCCCGGATCGAGATATTCCCCCTGATACTCGTGTAACGGATATCATCGAGTTTCCACCGTTCCGCCTGGCGCAGGGAGGCCGGACTTCCCACATCCGTCCAGTGGCCCCTCGCAAGCCACCCCTTCAGGGCATAACCCTTCTGCATCAGGAGCGGGAAAAGGTCCCGGGCAAAATCGAATTTTGTGCCCTCCGGGATATAGGAGAATATCTCGGGGTTGCAGACATAGATCCCGGTGCTTGCGAGGTTTGAGAAGATCTCCCCCGGCCCCGGTTTCTCCCGGAACCGCCTGATCTGGTAGTTGACGTCTATCTCGGCAATACCGTACTCCGACGGATCATCGATACTGATGAGGCCGATCGATATGATCGGACGCTCTTTTGTGTGGACCCGGTAGAATTCGAGCAGGTTGATATCGGTCACATGGTCCCCACCCACCACGAGAAAATCCTTCCCGTCCAGGTACTCCTGGGCATTTTTCACGCTCCCTGCAGTCCCGAGCTTGGTCTTCTCATGAACATAGGTGATATCGACCCCGAACAGTGAGCCGTCGCCAAGTGCCTCCTCGATAAGGCTGCCCATGTACCCAAGGGTGATGACAATCTCGGAAAACCCGAGGTTGGAGAGATGGGAGACCAGGTGTTCGATCGAGGGGCGGTTCACGATCGGTATGCATGGTTTTGGCCGGTCAAACGTGAGGGGCCGGAGCCGGGTGCCTTCCCCCCCGCACATGATACACACCTTCATACGTCTCTGTTTTACCCGATCGGTTTTAACCATATGGAGAGGGAGGCGGGTACGATCGGGATTGAAACTAATTTATGGGATTCTCTCCAATAGTATCCCGGAAACCATACCATGGAACTGCCTGCCGGAACAAGGAACCCTCTGACACCGCTGGAACTTCGTCTCTCTGTTGCAGTTCCCGTTCTCTGTTTTGGGGGGGTGGCACTCGGCATCTTCCTCTGGAAGGGGGGATATATCCAGGATCCAGGTTCCTTCTACTGGGGATGCATCGCGGGTGCAGTCCTTCTCGCCTACCTTGCCTGGATAAAACCCAGGCGGGATATTGTATCACTCCTCGCACCCCTGTACGCAGTGATCATATTCCTGTTACCCCTCGAGAATAAACCGACCGTACTTTTGCAGCTCCTCTTTGGAGTGAGCCTGACTATCCTGGTGGTGAGGCTGAACCTCCGGTTCAGTACTCCTATAAAAAAATTTGGAGAGGATCCTATGGAGAAATATCTGTATGAGTATATGCACCGCATCACCCCCCTGTACCGTGGCATCGATCGAAAGGCCGCCCACGAAATTGCTTCCGCAGTACTATCCTTCAAGTTCGGACTGTACCCCAACACCATGGCAGGAGCTGACCAGGCTATCGCCATTCTGACAGGTGAAGGCCCGATTGTCACCCTGAAAAAAGCGCTCCGTATCCTGCGGGACCGTGCGGATCGTCTCGAAAAATTTGAGGTCCGGGAATATTCCGCGGAGAAGTTCAGCCCTGGCGATGAACCGTACCTCGCCCTGAATCTCCCTCCCGAGCAGGTCGAGAACAAGGAGGATTTTGCGCTCGATAATTCGATGTTGCTCTGCTACGCGGTTGCCTACCTGTACTCTCCTGATGACGGCCAGATGCTTGATGAACACCAGAATTTCTTCCTGCAGATACTGAATCCTTACAAGGAACTCCTCGGTCTTTGAGACGGGCATACTACTTTTTTCCCTGTAGTAAGGGGCGGGTTCCTTATCCCTTGTTCCTGCTACCATGATACTTTCAGGGCTGGGGTGGGCAGAGAATACCCCAAAAAATGATGTGAAAACCCTGCTCGTAGCGTTTCTGTCCTGAGTACAGCCAGGCAGTCACCGGTATTGATAAAGAATAGTCTGTCCAAAAAAAATGAAGAATACCGGATATCCTGTCCCCGTTACATTTACGCGATTCCGTGCCCGGAGTTTCAGGAAAAAATTACAGGGAATCGAGGCTGATGCTGTTGAAGTCCTGCATGACCTCGCCGATGGTTTTCACTCCGAACGCAGTCTGGACCACGTTCAGGTCAAGCTGGATGGCAGCATCAACCATGTAATCGAGGATATCGACCGATAGCTCCCGCTGCTGCTTGCTTTTCCGGATCTGGTCGACAAGGAACGAGACCTTTTCCGGATTTTCCATCCGGAGCTTGGCAAGGCTGATCACGCACAGGTAGATACGTGTCAGGTTCCGATCCGTGCCGGTGATGGTATCAAAGAAGTTTTTGATTACCTGGGCCTGGAAGACCTCTCCACCCATATTATATTGAGATATTCTATGTGTGTATTTAAAGTTATCTGACAAAAACAGGATATTTGCGCGTAAATCATGAAAAAAACGTGTCTGACGCGATTACCGCGTCTTCATGGTCGGGCACTGATATGCCCCTGCTACCCTGTCTGATCAGCATATCAGCGTGAGTATGGCGATCACGTCAGGAACCGGGGAAAAAGAAGATTGGATTCATGAATCTGCTCATTTCGCCGTGCTGACGATCCGTATGATGTCCCTGTCCTGGAGCTCATGGGAATCCTTCACCCGCATCTTTGTCCGGGCATCCACGGCATACAGGAAGCCCTTGCCGATATCGGTATGGACCATGAATGCGAGGTCTCGGGGGGTCGAGCCTTTTTTCATCAGGAAGGCATCGGGAAGTACCCGGCCTTTGCTGTCAGAGAATTTGTGTTCATCCTCCACTGGAAAGACCACGATCAGGTCGAGAACCGTGCGGATAGTATGGTCGATCACCTGCTGAACGCCGGTGCCTCCATACTTCTTCATGACGTCTGCGATCGTACTAAGACCAGCCTTCTGGGGAGGGGAGAGGGCTCGTTCATCGACGAGAGAGAACGTAGGATCTCCCGGGAGGTACCTGATCAGCTTCGCCTGGGCTGCGTTCCGGAGGGCTAGTTCACCTGCAGCGGAGGCAAAGAGGAATCCCTCAGTCTTCAGGGCAGCGATGATCTCCCCAGGTGCCTGGTCCACCTTGTTTCCAACCGGGACCATCGGCTTGCTGATCTTTGTAATCTCCCGGCAGAATTTCACCAGGGCATCGGCATCCGCATGGACCAGGTCGATCCCGGCCTTCTCCTCGGCATCCTTCACATCTTCGGGGGTGATCCCAAGCCCGGTGAGCACTTCTGCGAGCGCCCGGTAAATCGGGTAGGTCTTGGACTGGGCCTGGCGCTGGAGTTTCGCCCAGTGCTTCTCAACAATACCGTAAATCCACATCGTCATCTCGTATTCGAGAAACACCACGTCCTTTCTCGGGTCATGACTCCCGACCCCGACAGGATTTCCCTCGCTGTCGGTCGAGCCGCTTGCATCAACGATATGGAGGATGGCATCTGCCTGCCGCAGATTGTCGAGGAACTGGTTTCCAAGGCCCCGGCCCTTGTGCGCATCAGGGACGAGTCCTGCAACATCCACGAGATTTACCGGGACAAACCTGACCCCGTCATGACAGCTCTCGCAATGGAGGTTCAGGCTTTTACAGGGGCAGACGGTCCGCGTGAAAGCGACCCCAAAATTGGCATTGATCGTGGTGAAAGGGTAATTGGCAATTTCAGCCGGGGCAAGAGTGGCCGCTCTGAAGAACGTGGATTTCCCGCAGTTTGGCTTTCCTGCCAGCGCAAGCGTGATCATAGCAATTTCCTTTAAGTGATACTACCTAATTAACTTGTTATTATGACGTTTACCGCCCGAAACACGTATTATTTTGACGCGCCGGGCCCTGCAAACACTGCCGACTGTGCACGGTTTGCCGCAGAAAGAGCCCGGGAACTCGGGGTAGGGAAGGTGGTGGTCGCAAGCACTTCGGGAGAGACTGCCCGGATCTTTCATGCAGCCCTGAAGGGATCCGGACTCTCCCTGATCGTGGTCACCCACGTGGTCGGGTTCTCACAGCCCGGGATCTGGGAATTTTCCCCGGAAACCGCAGCAGAACTGCGGGAGGAAGGAGTCCGGATCGTCACCGGCACCCATACCCTCTCCGGGCTCGAGCGATCGTTTTCCCGCTCGCAGCGGGTGGGGGGTGGATCGAGGACAGAAGCGGTTGCAGAGGCCTTCCGGCGGGTGATCGCGGTCGGGCTGAAAGTGGCCGTGGAATGTGTGCTTATCGCTGCCGACCAGGGCGTGGTGAGTATAAACGAGGAGGTTCTGGCATGCGGAGGGACGTACAGCGGAGCTGATACAGTCTGTGTCATCAAGCCTTCCCACACGGCATCGTTCTTTGACCTCCAGGTCAGGGAGATCGTAGCCATGCCACGGGTCCGGTAACCATGGTATCTGCTTCTCTGCATTCGGCGATCGCGCTGCTCCGTTCACCGGCAGCATGGATTCCGGGCCTTTTCCTGGGGGGTATTGCGGCTGCCTTTGTTATCACGCAATATTACCTTGGGCTGTTTATTGCCGAACGCCTTCTCGTAATCCTGCTCGTATTAATGCCGCTCTTCATGGCAGGAGTCCTCACCATGGTACATTCCGGGGATCACGGTTTTCATTCGTTTCTATACGGGGGAGTAGCAGGATACTTCCGTATTCTTCTCCCGTCTCTCCTGATCCTCTTTGCCATCATCATCACGATCATGCTCATCCTGATCCCGCTTATGGCCCTTGGATTGGGGGGAACGGTACTCATCTTCTCGGTGCTGACCTGCAGCCTGTCGATCCTCTTTTTTACCCTCTTTTACGATACCGCAGCACTACTCGAGGGGAAGCAGGTCTTTGAATCGATCCGGAGAAGCGTTGAGTTCGTCATTCGAACCACGCATTCCTGCGTCGTTTTTTACCTTACCTCCCTGGTGATAGGGGGAGCGATCTGGTTTGGAACGCTGCTTGTCTGGATTGCATCTCTGTACGAGCGGCTTATCCCGGTCTCCACCCTCACCCCGGAAGAGATGCAAGTCTTCACCCTGGAACAGTTCAATGCCCTTCTCGGCCCGGACGGGATCCTGATCACCTCTCTGGTATTCTTCGCCGGCATCGCACTGGTCTTCTCACTCCTCTACGCGTTCAAGGCCTATTTTTACCGGGATTATGCCAGCACAGGTGAAGGAGATCCAAGGCTCCAAGGTGAATACGACAGCAAGGGACGCTACTACAAGTATTAAACCAGCGCTGCAAGGAGGAGCCCGCAGATTCCTCCCCCTGCCGTCGCGACAAGGTTCGTCCCGGCATTGCCAAATACCCCCTTGTTCTCGATAAGCGCCCCGACGACACTGTCAATATTGGTCCCGATGAACCCCGCGATGGTTCCGACGGCAACGAGGGGGAGCGGGATTGCCCCAAGGAGGAAAGCGATGACGGAGATGATGAAGGCGCCTGCAGCAGCGACCGTCTCGCCAAGGATGGTCACCCCGCCGTTTGTCCCTGCCGGAACCCGCGAAAATGTCGTGATCATGTAGGGCTCCCCCCCGGTCACCCCGATCTCGCTTGCCATCGTATCGGCTGCAGCGGTAGCAACGCTCCCGACAAACAGGGCTGCAAAGAGTGGATTTGCGGTGACTCCCCAGAGGACGGCTGCGGCTGCCGCGATAACCCCATTGGAAAAGACGTTCAGGTAGCCCCGTGCACCGCCGTGTTTCTGTTCCACCCCCATCTTCTCCTTCTCACGGTAATGGTACCGGGTGCTCACCGAGCCGAGGATGAAGAACGCGAGCATGATCAGGAACCACCTGATGTCGGCAAAGACGATCAGGATGATCCCGACCAGGGCACCGGAAAAGAGGCCACTCACATCTGCAGTCCGTGTCCGGTAGGAAAAATAGCCAAACCCGAATGCAATGATGACAGCGGCAATGATCAGCACCAAGTCCGCCTGGTAGTTCAGTTCGCTGATCAGGTACATGGTCATCGCGATGCCGAGTGCTTCGATCATCAGGGCATCCTCCCTGGTGCGGAGAATTGCCTTAAGGAGTACGGCAACGACAACCCCGAAGAGTACCACAAGGGGGATAACCTGGTGCAGGTACAGCATCACGAGGATGCACCCGGTAAACGCTGCAAGGAGATAAGCAAGGTAGGAGGGAAGATCGCCTCCCCCCCAGCGGAATGCGAGTTCGCCGACCACGATGATGGTTATCGTGCAGCAGAACACGAGGAGGGGAAGGAGCGACAGGCCGTACAGGATCGCGATAGGGATAAGGGCGAGGGCAAAGTACCGGGTTTTCCTGATAAGATACAGGATTAATGAGAACAGGATGATCATGATGGAAAGCACCCAGGGGGGCTGGAGGTAGGGTGCGATAAGGACAAAGGAAAGCGCAAGGAGTGCGCCAAGCGTATCCCCGAACTGTTCGGCCATCCCGTGTATGGTTGGCGCCTTATACAAAAGAGTTTTTTCAACACTACCATGATCCCGCTCTTTTTAAAGCCGGATTATGGGATCACCGAATGAACGTCGGGTATACCCTGCAGCAGGCGTGGCCGGATGTCCCGTTATTCGAACACTATATTTCATGCCAGAACAAATATGAGAAAAATGTCTCCCCCAAAGGATCTCCCCAAAAATTATCATTTTGCTGAAGTGGAGCCCCGCTGGCAGGGCGTCTGGCGTGATGAAGATTACTATTTTGATAAAAAATCCCCTCTTCCGCAATTCGTCATTGACACCCCCCCGCCCTACCCGACAGGGACGTTCCACATCGGGAATGCCTTCAACTGGTGTTATATCGATTTTATTGCGCGGTACAAGAGGATGCAGGGATACAATGTCATGTTCCCTCAGGGATGGGACTGCCATGGTCTTCCCACGGAAGTGAAGGTCGAGGAGATCCACGGCATCACAAAAAACGATGTGCCGAGGGAGAAGTTCAGGGAGATGTGCAGGGAGCTCACCCTCGCAAATATCGGCAAAATGCGGCTGACGCTCCGGAAACTGGGATTTTCCGTGGACTGGTCCAACGAATACATCACCATGCTCCCGGAGTATTACAAAAAGACCCAGTTCTCCTTTCTGAAGATGCTTGCATCCGGTTATATCTACCAGAGTGAACACCCCGTGAACTTCTGCACCCGGTGCGAGACCGCAATCGCCTTTGCCGAGGTTGCCTACGAGCCACGTGAAACCCATCTCAACTACTTTGATTTCGATGGGGTGGAGATCGCCACAACCCGGCCCGAACTGCTCGCTGCCTGTGTTGCCGTGGCAGTCCATACAGAAGACGAGCGGTACAGGGGGATTTCCGGTCGGCACCTTACCGTGCCGATCTTCGGGCATCAAGTCCCGGTCATATCCGACGAAGCCGTAGATCCTGCATTCGGTTCAGGTGCCGTGATGATCTGCACCTTCGGGGACAAGCAGGATGTATTCTGGTGGAAGCAGCACCACCTGGATCTCCGAAAGGCTATCGATCGCCAAGGCAGGATGACCCCGGTCGCGGGAAAATACGAGGGGCAACGCTCGGGCGAATGCAGGGAGGCGATCCTCTCGGACATGAAGGAGCTTGGCATCCTCAAAAAGCAGGAACCCCTGGAGCAGCGGGTCGGGACCTGCTGGCGGTGCAAGACCCCGATCGAGATCATGAGCGAGCGGCAGTGGTTCGTAAAGATCGTCCCGGACGAGATCATGAAGGCTGCCCGCGAGGTGAAATGGACGCCGGGGCACATGTTCCTCAGGATGGAGAACTGGATCGGGCAGATGGAGTGGGACTGGTGTATCTCGCGGCAGCGAATCTTTGCAACCCCGATACCGGTATGGTTCTGCAAGGAATGCGGCACCATGATCCTCCCCGATGAAAAAGACCTCCCGCTGGATCCTACGACCAAAAAACCGGATCACCCCTGCGAAAAATGCGGGTGCGCCGAGGTGATCGGGGAAGAGGACGTGCTCGATACATGGATGGATTCCTCCATCTCGGTCCTGAACGTTACCGGGTGGAACGGGACCAGGACTCCTCCCCTGTTCCCCGCCCAGATCAGGCCGCAGGGTCATGATATCATCAGGACCTGGGCGTTTTATACCATCCTCCGGGCAGTGGCCCTCACCGGGAAGAGACCATGGGACGAGATCCTCGTGAACGGGATGGTCCTTGGGGAAGACGGGTTCAAGATGAGCAAGAGCCGGGGCAACATCATAACCCCCGAGGAGATCGTGGAGCAGTACGGGTCCGATGCCTTCCGTCAATGGGCTGCTGCGGGTGCAGCCACCGGATCCGACATCATGTTCATCTGGAATGACGTGATTGCGGCATCGCGGTTCCAGACCAAGCTCTGGAATGTTGCCCGGTTTATCCTTCTTCAGCTCGGAAAGAAGGAGTTCAACCACGAGGCCCCGGTTACAGCTCTCGCCGATTGCTGGCTCCTGGCAAAACTGGCCGAGACCGTCAGCGAGGTGACCGAATCGATGGAGCAGTACCAGTTCGATCGAGGCCTGAAGGCACTCCGAGAGTTCTCGTGGAATGTCCTTGCCGATAATTACATCGAGCTCGTGAAGGGGAGGCTCTATTCCGATGACCCGTCCCGTGACTCGGCCTGCCGCGTCCTCTGGGAGACCATCGATGCACTCTGCCGGATGATCGCCCCTTATGCCCCCCACTTCTCCGAGGAGATCTATTCGCACCTGAAGAGAGGGAGTGTCCACACCACATGCTGGCCGGAACCGCTGCCCTGTGACCAGGAAGCACGCGACACAGGGGACCTCCTCATCCGGCTCGTTTCGGAGATACGGCGGTTCAAGCACGAACAGGGACTTGCCCTGAATGCACCGCTCGGGAAGGTCACCCTCTTCACCCCCCAGATCAGTGAAGACGGGGGAGACATGGCACGAGCATTGAATGCCACCATCGAGTGGCGTGCCGACACGAGCGCTCTCGAGAAGAGACCCGGCGAGATCGTCTTTAACATGGCAGTGATCGGACCGGCACTCCGGAAGGATGCAAAAGCGTTCATGGATGCCGTCAGGGCACTCCCGGGCGATCTCCTATCAAATCCTCCCGCCATGATCGATATCGGGGGAAAACAGGTTGAGGTCCCTGCCAATTCATTCTCGCAGCAGACCGAATACCTGGTCGGAGGTGCAAGGGTCGATATGATTACGGTCGGCGATGTGATCGTGACCGTGCAAAAGAATCCCTGATCACCCCGGCAACAAAACCGGATATCTCTTTTTGATCCTTCATCCCATCGATAAGGACAAAGCGGGAGGGATCGCTTTCGGCAATGGTGAGATAATGTTCCTGCACTTTCTCGAGGAGATTGTGGTTCTCGAAATGTTCCCTGCTCTGTTTTTCACCGATCCGGACCAGGGCTTCGTCAACGGGAAGAACGATCAGAAATGTGAGATCCGGGCGGATCGTCCACCCGGCATGCAACTCCTGGAGCCAGGCAAGAGGGTCATCGATGTACCCTTTGAGGGTCTCCTGCTGGTAGGCATACCGGCTGTCCGAGTACCGGTCAGAGATGACGAGCCTTCCGTGTTTGAGAGCGGGGCGGACCAGGGTGGAGAGGTGGGCAGCGTGATCGGCTCCAAAAAGGAGGGCCTCGCAAACCGGATCAGCCCGCTCGGCTACTGCCCGTCTCACCTGGTCGCCGACCCAGGTGGATCCCGGTTCCCGGGTAAAGACCGGGGAGAGATCGCAGAGGAGCGTTTGGAGCGACGAGATTAGGGAACTCTTCCCGCTTCCGTCAATCCCTTCAATGGTCACGAGCACCAAGATCCCTCCCTGATCGATTCGAGCGGAATGGTCCCCTTATGCACGGCGGTTGCCACTATCGCACCGTCGAATCCCGCGCTGGCAAGACGATCGAGATCGCGCCCGCCATGGACACCCCCTCCATACATCAGCCTCTTCCTATAGGCCTCCCGTATTGCTTCGATGAGGGAGAAGGAGAGTGTTTTTCCGGTGCCAACCCCGGTGATATTCAGCACGAGGCAGCAGTCGAACGGGAGATCGGCCGCTTCAGAGAGGACCTCCACAGGTGTTCTCCCTCCCGGAATGACCAGCCCGTCCCTGATATCAACCGAGAGCATCCCTCCCCGGTATTGCCAGAGGTCCCCTGCAGTCTCGGTTCCCACCACGTTGATGATATGCGCTCCTTTCAGGATGTCATCCGGGGAACGACACCCCCGGTCGACATAGCACCGTTCCACCATCCCGGCACAGGAAGGGATGACTGAATCATGCGAACCCGTGCCCGATATGCGGTCGAGATCGGCGATGTAGAGATACCGGGGCTGCATCACCGCAAGATACCCGATCGGTTCTGCAACCGGGGCGATCCCCCAGGTGAGGGGGCGGTAACTCGCCCGGTTCCCCTTCTTCCCGTGCACAACGAATCCACCTTTCAGGTCCATTGCTAGAATAAGATCCATGCTGGTAGCGTAATCACTATTAGCATAAAGGATCATTAAATCCTATGCGATTGCTGGTCAGCCCGAGGGATGTTGAAGAGGCGAAGCGATCTGGTGCCGCGGATATTATCGATGTAAAACGACCGGCAGAGGGATCGCTTGGCGCAAACTTCCCATGGATCATACGGGCAGTCAAGGACCTTTCTGAAAAACCCGTCAGCGCAGCGATTGGCGATTTTGATTTCAGGCCCGGCGGTGCTGCTCTTGCTGCATACGGGGCAGCTCATGCCGGGGCAGACTACGTGAAGATCGGCCTGATGTTCGATGGAGCAAAGAGGGCACGGGAGGTGATCGAGGCAGTCGTGCGGGCTGTCAAGGAGGAGTTTCCCGAAAAGTTCGTCGTGATCTCGGCCTACTCGGATTACGATCGACTTGGTACCATCTCTCCCTTTGTCATGTCCCCCATCGCCGCTGCTGCAGGAGCGGATGTCGCGATGGTGGATACCGGGAAGAAGGACGGGAAGAGTACGTTTGAGTTCATGAACGAGGAGTCCCTGGCTGAGTTCACCGGCATGAATCATGATGCGGGGATGCAGACCGCCCTTGCTGGATCGCTCTGTTTTGAGCATATCCCTGCACTTAAGAGGATCAATCCCGATATCATCGGGGTCCGGGGGATGGTATGCGGGGGAAACAGGAATTCCACGATCCAGGAAGACCTCGTCATACGGCTGTCACGGATGGTGGGATGACCGATGTATACCGGGAAGCTGGATGCCCCTCTTGCACTCACCTTCGATGATGTTCTGCTCCTCCCCGCGGAGTCACGGGTCGAGCCGAACGAGACCGATATAAGAACACGTTTTTCAAAGAATATCCCGCTGAATATCCCGCTCATCTCCTCTGCCATGGATACTGTCACCGAATCGGCGATGGCAATAGCACTTGCGAGGAACGGTGGGATCGGGGTCATCCACCGGAACATGAGCGCCGAGCAGGAGGCAGCCGAGCTCCGGTTCGTCAAACAGGCTGCGGAACTGATCGAGCGGAAGGTCCTCTCGGTATCCCCTGAGACCAGTGTTGCGGAAGTGGAGCGGCTCATGAACGAGCAGGGGATCGGAGGCGTCCCGGTGCTTGAACTGGGCAGGGTCGTCGGGATTGTCAGCCGGCGCGATGTCCGTGGGATCTCCAGCCGCCGGGGCAGCGAGAGTGTCAGGACCATCATGACCAAAAAGCCGATCACTGCCGGGGAGGAAATCACCATGGAGCAGGCGCTCGAGGTGATGTACACCCATAAGGTCGAGCGGCTCCCGGTCATTGACAAGGAGGGGGGTCTTGCCGGGATCATCACCATGCAGGACATCCTCGAGAAACGGCAGTACCCGTATGCAACCCGGGGCAAGACGGGAAAACTGAGGGTTGCAACCGCGGTCGGTCCCTTCGATTTCGAGCGGGCGATGCTCCTTGACGAGGAGGGCACCGATGCCCTCGTGGTGGACTGTGCCCATGGGCACAACATGAACGTCGTCAAATCGGTACGAAACATCAAGGGCAGTGCACGGGCTGACGTGATTGCAGGAAATATCGCGACCGCGAAGGCTGCTGAGGATCTGATGGACACGGTTGACGGGCTCAAAGTGGGAATAGGACCGGGTTCCATCTGCACGACCCGGATCGTGGCTGGCGTGGGAGTCCCGCAGATCACTGCGATCGCGAGTGTCGCCGATGTCGTGAAGGATGCAGGAATCCCTGTGATCGCTGACGGCGGTGTCCGATTCTCTGGCGACGTGGCAAAAGCGATCGCTGCGGGTGCTGACAGCGTGATGATTGGGAGTCTCTTTGCCGGCAGCGATGAATCTCCGGGACGGATCATCACCATGAAGGGACGGCGCTACAAGCAGTACCGGGGAATGGGATCCCTTGGTGCCATGAGCAGCGGGACTTCAAGCGACCGATATTTCCAGAAGAAGGAGATTGGCCGGACCAAGTTCGTGCCGGAAGGTGTGGAAGGGGTGACCCCCTATGTCGGGAGTGTCTCCGATGTGCTGTACCAGCTCGTGGGTGGGCTCAAGTCAGCGATGGGATACACCGGTTCACAGACGATCGAGGAGATGCATGCAAAAACCCGGTTTGTTCGGATCACCGCAGCCGGGCAGACAGAGAGCCATCCGCACAATATCCTGATCACAGACGAGGCTCCGAATTACCGGATCTCGGACTAATTTTTTTTCTCCTGGTATATCCTTGGAAAGATGCACAATTCCCTGCTTATAGCTAAAGACACTACAGCTTATTACAAATACCTATATATATTGAAATCCCTAACATAAAGTAACCAATGCTGGATCATGTTGAGGTCGCCCGGATCCTCGATATCCTTGGAAACAGAAACCGCCGACGTATCATCGAACTGCTCAGGCAGAAGCCCTGTTTTGTCACCGAGATCTCAGATCGGCTGCTGCTCTCCCCCAAAGCCGTCATCGAGCACCTGCAGCTGATGGAACGAGAAGAGATCCTTTCGTTCCGAACCGACGATCGACGACGCAAATACTATTACCTCGCAAACGACATCAGCGTTATGGTAAGCCTCCGGCGGCTCGAGGAAGGGCACCGTGGTTCCGGGGACGGGAACATCAGGTTGAGAAAGTCGCTTGGGAGGCTCCGGAAACTTGTGGAAGCCCGCGAAGAACTCACCGCAAATCTGAGTAACATCGAGAAGGACATCGATCTGCAGATACGCGAGATCGTGCAGCAGGGAAGAGAGGTACTCAATGACGATGCCGGGATTGACCTTGTTATCGCACTCGCTCACTGCAACCTGACCGGTGAAGAATTATCCGACCTGACCGGTCAGCCCGTGCAGAACCTTGCCTCAGGACTTGCAGAGCTGCGTGAAAAGCACATCGTCGAACAGGAAGGCCCAACATTCAGGTTGTGTGGTATCAATGCCGAATGATTCCTATGATGATTTCCTGAAGCATATCGCGCGAATGGTGGAGGATATCGTGCGGAACCTGCCCGAATCGGAAGGCACCCGCTTTGTCGGGTACACCATCATTACCGGGAACAACGGGGAGTCACCCCATGTCATCCATATCGGGAAAAATCCCTGCGAGGAGATCGAATACGAGGTGGTCGAGGACCAGGACTACCTGTTTATCACCGGAAGCCTGCCTCCCTCATCGCAGGGTGCGGCCTATGCTGATATCGCAACCGATTCGGTCACCATCATCGTCGGGGAGAAGCGTGCACCAATCCCCCTCGACTCAAAGATTGATGTGGTGCACAGTTTTTACCGGATCAGGCATGGTATTATCGATATCGTAGTAAAAAAGAAGAAGCCGGTCCAGTAATAGGCTTGCTTATACCACCGGATCATGCCTGAATCCTTGTGGTGGAAGAGACCCATTCGGATATACTCTTTTTATCAGGCTTTAATTCACGGAACTGCCTGAGGGATACGGTCAGGTCCCGGGTAAAGGCAAAATATCCGATCTGGGTATTCCGGCAGAGCTTCATCGCCATGTCCATCAGGCCGCCGGGATCAGGCCGTTGCTCACCGAGCCAGATATGGAATATATTCCCCCCATCGACGATCGGGAAGAAGACATGTTCGATCTCCATCCGCCTGGAAAGGGGGATGTTGGCTGAGGGGGCAACATGGGTGCCGTTCGTATAATAAATGGGGAGATCCCTGCTCTTCCCAAGCATCTGGACACCCTGTTCGAGATCGCCCTTGATCACTTTCAGGGCGACATCGCGGTACTCCTTCTTGAGGAGGTCGGCTACCGCAAACCTCTGTCCCGTGGTCTCGGCAGGGGTCCGGGCCAGCGCGATGGTCATGTTGTTTCGTGCCGACAACTCCTTGGCATACACCTCCATCTCGGTCATTGCCCGGATGGCGAGCACCCACGCTTCACGCGATTCATGGAGCTGGGACCCGGTATGGTGCTGTACCATCTCGTTGACCCCGACCACCCCGATGGTATAGACAAGCCCGTCAAGATCGACGGCTATCGCCCCCCGTTCCCCGGTCTCCGGGTCCTTGGGGCGCTGCATGGCAAACGGCATCCTCCCGTTACTCCGGATAATCTCGAGCCAGCGCCGCTTGATCTTGAATACCTCGACGCAGATATCCATCAGCGCCCTCAGTTCGGCAAAGAGATGGTTGTCATCCCCGGCCGCTTCATAGGCTGCACGGGGACAGTTGAGCGAGACCACCTGCCAGGAGCCCATCGAGAAATGTTTCCCATCGCGGAAGTAGAGCTTGTCCTCAAACTGGGTATCCTCGTCTGCCACTGCCGAGAACTGGTAGGCACAGCACTGGTAGCAGGAGATTCCTTTTCCGGCACCACGGTAATCTGGCATCTGGTTGTCGTAGTAGGGGGTCCCGAACTTGGATGCAAGTTCAAACGTGAGCAGGTAGAGGTCCCGGTAGGTGGGAAGATCCGGGTGTTCCCGGTTGAACTCCTCATCCTCATCGATGAAATCAGGCTCGATGCTGATCTCGGGCTTAGGAAAACTGAATGGTTTTCCCCAGTAGTCTCCCTCGAGCATGACCTCCATCAGGGCTTTGAAGAGGAGCCGCACTTCCCGTTCGAACTGCCCGTAGGTGCGGAGCGGTGCCGAGCGCCCGTCACAAATCTTGCCCTTGTAGACGCACGGCTTATCTTTCCAGAGGGAGGGGACACCAGGGGAGAGCTGCACGGAGGAGAAGACCAGCTGTCCGCCACGGGCGACCATCATCTGGGTCATCTCGTAGACAAACATCTGCATGTGCTGCCTGATCTCCTCGTAGGGCATGCCGTCGAAGAACGGAGCGATGAACGTCAGGAAATTATAGTACCCCTGCCCCCCGGCAAAGTTGGTCTGGGCACTGCCAAGGGCCTTGACGGCATGGAGGATGGCGACCTCCGGCCGTTTTGCCGGCCCGGCAACCGAGGCTTTCGTCCCATTCCCATCGGGCATCAGCCCGTAATAGAGGAAATACCGGAGGTCCCAGTCCTGGCAGAACGGCCGGGTGCCGAAATACTCCAGGTCGTGGATGTGAATGTCCCCGGAAAGGTGATGATCAGAAAGATGGGGGGGGAGCTGGAGGAGGTACTGCTCCTTGCTGATCTTGTCTGCCTTCTTCTTGTGCGAGGTCTCTGCGTTCTCCTGGAGGTTGGCATTGTCCCTGGCCTCGAATCCTCGGCCGACATCGATCAGGTGGGCATCATACACCGGGGTCCCTACCCTCGTGCAGACATTCCGGTACTGGGTCATCCCTCCTTCAAGGAGGGTGATATTCACAATCTCCCGTATCAGGGGTCCTGAGAGCGCATTCAACCGGAGCGAGCAGATCCGGTCTTCAACGAGTCGTGCAATCTCCTGTGCCGTATCCTCATTCGCACTCTCGTAACCATAGAAGGTCTCGACCAGTTTTGTTTCCTCGATAATCTGGCGGATGATCCGCTGCCGGTCCCAGTCAACGATATGCCCGTCTGAGGTCCGAACAGGAGGCATCCGGGGGACGAAGATACCCTCAAGTGTGGTCTGCTGGCTCTTTCTTTCAGGCATCAGGAACCCTCGCTGCATCGCCGGATCCGGTCCTCCTGGAGGGTGCCGCGTGAGAAAAGATCCCGGGTGGTGAGAAATCCGCCCGGACCCTGCAGTACCGGTGCTTCGTTGACAAAGACACCGTTGATCCGGAGTTCGGTGAGCGATTCCGCTGTTGCCATATTCCTTTCGTCAAACGGGATCTGGTTCCTTTTCAGGTATTCCTTTACCACTTCACAGTTCGGACAATATTCAAGCGTGTAAATAACCAGCTTTGGTATATCTGCCAATGTTAGCCCCCCCGTTTGCATTCAGACCAGTACTTGTTTTTCGTGAAAAAATATTTGTTGATCTGTCTTGATTATACATTGAATAGAACATAAGATATACGCATGCGGAAACGTTCAAACGGGATTTTTTTTCCGGCAATTTGGGCCGGTACCTGATGACCGCACCACTAAGGAGCAGTACGTGTATGGTTCGTCTTTTTGTGGCAATCGATCTCCCCACTGATATCAGGGAGCGCCTGAAAGTCCCCCAGGAGCATCTGAAGAAAAGCACTGCCCGGCTGAATCCTGTTGATCCCGCACTGATCCATATCACCCTGAAATTTATCGGGGAGGTGCCACAGGACGCTATCGGAAAAATTATTGGTGTGCTCTCGGGAGTATCGTTCTCTCCCTTTGATCTGCGGGTGACCGGGATAGGTTCCAACAATCCCCGCCAACCCCGGGTCATCTGGTGCACTATCGAGGATGGAGGAGGGAGTGCCGCGCTCCATGCGAAGGTGGAGGACGTGCTTTCCACCGTTGGTATCGCCCGGGACGACCGCCCGTTCAGGCCGCATGCAACCATTGCACGGGTGAAGCAGGGCGACCCCACCCTTCCGGGATGGATACGGGCGATTCCTCCCGGCGATTTTGGTACGTGCACGGTCAACCGTTTCAGGCTGAAAAAGAGCACGCTCACCCCCGGGGGACCCATCTACGAGACGATTCTGGAGGTCCCAACATCATGAGGAGCAAAATCGAGGAATCGGTACTGGAAGCAATCAGGCCGGTTCCCGCTGAGAAGGATCACATTGCACGGGTTGCGGCACGGATCATGGATACTGCTTCGGGAAAGGATGTCGCTGAACCCATGGTGGTGGGATCGGTTGCACGGGACACCTTCATCCACGGCGACCGGGATCTCGATATCTTTCTGCTCTTCGATCCCTCCCTCTCACGGGAA
>JAJRBU010000091.1 GCA_028679315.1 Methanoregulaceae archaeon | reverse complement strand
CGGCTATCTGGTCGCCTCCCTCCCGGTCTTCAGTGCACGGCAGGATATCTTCCTCTGGGCGATCCTCATCATCAGCATCGGGATCTTCCTGATGATGATGTACAATTTCAGGAAGAACATGAAAGAGTGCGTCATCACGCCGGAGGAATCGCTGGAGGAACTGGCAAGGGAGATCGATCCGAAATAGGGGCAGGCCCCTGTGAACAATCCACCGAATAACAAAGTGGCAGGGGTGAGCTGCTACCAGGCCTTCCTTCTGTGTGCCCCACGAGTGCTCTTGTGGGACGATCTTACATTCGCCGTGAAGGTAAAAATGACAGATGGGAACCATGAGCTCTTTACTCCGTCATTCCGGTTCCTTTTTCAACACACTTGCTACGCTTAAAATACATCAGCTCGATACGCAAAGGGGAGGATGGATGGATCCGCTGTTCGTATCCTGAAAGGGTCATATCCGATGAAACCCGTTCGATAAGATATGAAGATACCCGATATTGTTTTATGGCTGGTCATCATTACGTACGCCGTGATATTCTCTTACCTCATGATTCTGATTCCCTAGATGCGAGAACCTAACGATGTCCTCTCAAAATGCAGCTTCATATGGCCTGAATATCGGGGCATACCTTGTTGTAATCGCCATCTGTGCTGTTGCTACTGCCACAGCACTGATGCTTATTCACGAGTGAAAGAGAGAAGAGATAAGGCCAGTCTATCCGAGCACCTTCAACTGGCCACATTCTGATAACGAACCGATTTCCGCGGGCTGCCTACACCTCATATTGTGCGATGAGGTGACGCAATTCAGAGTCGATTGGTCTTTACGTAATCGGGATCCAGATGGCGTGAAAGTGACTGTTGATCGGTCCTCGGGTCCGTTTCGCTCGCACCGTCTTATGATTCCTCCTCCTGGGATCGTAGGATAGTGACGCCCGTGATTTCGTTGCGGGCTCCTCATCACCAGCTGATCGTCCTGCTCCTCGCTGACCGCTGCGGCTGACCGCTCGTCTCAAACCGCTGTATGGAAAATTATTTCTTCTGATGAAATACTCCTGAGTGATGAGAAGATGAGGGAGTATCAGTTATGGCAGCATTTACTACCACCAGGATGAGGCAAGAAAACTTCCTGAAAATAATAATGTTCATCGTCATCTCTACCATTCTGATTTTTTATGCAGACATCATCACACCCCTTGGATTCGCTGTCTGGATTCTGTACTTCATCCCTCTAGTCCTGACCCTCTATTTGGAGTGGAAATTTGCCCCAATCGCGAGTGCAGGCTTTTTCCTCCTTCTCCTTGCGATCAGTTACTTTTTCTCTCCACGCGACATATCGGAGCTTTTTGCCCTCATCAATCGTCTATTCTTTTCTGCGATGCTGATAGTAACGGCAATTCTTATTACCCGTTATAAGCAGAGCATAGAAGATCTCCAGAAAAGTGAGAGGAAATACCGTTACCTGACAGATTGGTCCCCGGATGCCATTATGGTTCAACAGGAGGGAAAAATCGTCTATACCAACCCAGCAGGCCAGCGCCTGTTTTGGGCAAGTACCAACGAAGAACTCCTGGGAAGAAATATACTAAATTTGATCTCTCCGGACGAAAAGGAGAATATAAGTCAGAAATTAGATCAGGCATTACTGGGAGAGAAGATGCAGATACTACAAACCAACCTGGTTCGTCTTGATGGTAGGAGAATCCCTGTCGAGGGTTGGTTGGGTGAAATAATTTGGGAGGGGAAGAACGCTGTCCAGATTATTTTACGGGAGCTTTCAGAAGCTAAATTATGTCCATCCTCGTCACCTGTAACAGAGCCGTAGAGCCTTAAAAAGCTAGAGAATACGGATTCAAATATCCATAGTATACATATCGAGGAAACTCTGGAATCAAGTGAAAGAAATCAAAATCAAAATAATACTTTACAACCTCATGAAAAGGGGGAGTTGATTGGATTGTTGCTCTATGGAGGTTTTCCACAGGGCTGAAAATTCAGGAAAGTGATATCTCTTTCTCTCTAAAATACCGTACCCTGCCTGTCCCAGCTCCTTCGGACAGGCAGCATTCATCCAAGAACAGAATGAGGTCACGTACACGGTAACGAGGCGATAAAAACCACGAACAACAAGGTGGCGGCTGGTGGCACCACTTGGCCCTCCCTCTCTGTGCTCCAAAATTGCTCTTGTGGGACAATCATACATTCGGCGTGAAGGTAAAAATGACGAGCGGGAAACATAAGCTCTTTACTCTGGTTTCCCGACCCCGGACCCATTCATCAGACCGTACTCAATCTCATAAAATCCTCCTCCCCGGTGCTCGAATGTCGGGTAGTAGTGACTGAGCTGTTGCCCTTCGGCGTCCTTGATCTGCCTGAGGAGTGTTGCCTGGTTGCTGGCATCATGCCCGGCGAGGACCCCGTGCGTGGTCTCCTCCTCCCTCTTCCAGGACTGGGCAGGGACCGATACCGGCGGGGTGGTGACTGAATGCTCCTTCGGGTCGAAGGAGGAAATCATCTGCTGCGTTTCATTCTTCGCTTTAATCTTCTGCTGGCGTTGCCAGTACGCGACAATGGCGATCACGATGGCAACGAGCCCTTCATCAGTCTGATGAATCGAATTTCACGACGAACTGAGTCGTAATGAACACCGCGCAAGTTCCGGTGACCGTGAGCCCGATCCTGCCCCCTCAACAGCTCACGCATCACCAACCGTTTATGCTATCCGGATCAATCATTCATGAATCTCTAAACAGCCAAGGATGTACCGATGGACAGGAACCAGAAACGATGGTTATACGTCTCTCTTGGATTCTCGGCAGTTGTCCTTGTCGCAGTCCTCTACTTTACCGTTGACGCCTCCACCGTCCAGTATCTCCGGGCGCTCAATCCGTTCTGGCTTGTCCTTGCTCTCTCCGCCCACGTGGCAGCCCTCTGTTTCTGGGCGCTCCGGATCCAGTTCATGAGCAGATCCCTCGGATACAAAGTAGGATTTCTCTACTCGTTCAATCTGGTCTGTGCCAACATGCTGCTTGCGGCGGTGACTCCCTCATCTGCCGGTGGAGAACCGGTGAGGATCCACGAGCTCTACAAGGCGGGAGTAAAGGTCGGGGACGCCTCGGCCATCGTGATCACCGAGAGGATCCTTGATGGGATCGTACTTGGTATCGGTGGGGCTTTCTTCATGTTCGTGCTCGGCAGTGAATGGAAGCGGATTGGATCGGTCTTCAGCTATGTTATGTACATCTCATGGATTGTCGTGACCGTCATTGTCGTTCTGTTCATCTATTCGGTGAAGAACCCTGGCCTCATGAAACGGATCATCCATTACTGCTCCCGGTGGTTCACCCGGACCTGGGAGAGTAAAAAGATCGAGCAGTTCGCCCAGTCCGTCGATCGCGAGGTCGATAACTTCCATACTACGCTGGCAGAGTTCCTCAGCCACGGAAAAGCAGGACTGGTGTATGGCCTGGTATTTACCGCACTCTTCTGGTTCTGCGAGTTCATCATCGTTTCATTCCTTCTGATCGGACTCTCGCAGCCACCCATATTCGTCGAATCCCTGATCATGCAGCTCGTGATCGCCCTCATCATGATGATCCCCCTCACCCCGGGCTCATCCGGGATTGCGGAGATCTCGTTCACCTCGCTCTACGGCCTCTTTGTAAACTCATCCATTCTTGGGATCCTGGTAGTGCTCTGGCGGGCGATCCTCTTCTATTTCAACATCCTGCTAGGCCTCGTAGCGAGCCTGGTTATCGTGCAGCGCGAAGCACGATTGGCCGAGTGAAAGGAGGACCTTATTGTCCGCATTTAAAGCTTCATGTTCTGTAATGAGACTTTCTCCCCCGCTCAACCCTGCTGAAGAGTGAAACTATTTACCCTTCCAGGGGAAGTCAAGAGTAATCCCACAAGGCTGGTCCTGAGGATACGTATTGCCTTGGGAAGGAACAGATGACCCCCCCATGAGTGGCGATTCAGAACGACGTCCGGATCTGCCAGGATCCAACAAGATGCACGCACTGCCTGTTCAAGACGTTTACCAGGTCCTGGCATCAGGCCCGGGAGGGTTGACGGAACAGGAAGCCAGGGATCGTCGCTCCCGGTTCGGGCCGAATGTGATCCGCGAGGTGAAAAGAACTTCCCTCATCTGGAAATTTATTGCCAATTTTACCCACCTGATGGCGATCATGCTCTGGATAGGCGGGGCAGTCGGTTTCATCGCACAGCTCCCCCAGCTCGGGATAGCAATCTGGATGGTCAACATCATCAACGGCCTCTTCTCCTTCTGGCAGGAATACCGGGCTGAAAAGGCGACAGAAGCCCTGAAACGACTCCTCCCTTCCTATGCCAGGGTTATCCGCGATGGTGAAGAGCACCGGATACTATCAGAGGATCTTGTCCCTGGAGACCTGATGCTGTTTTCTGAGGGAGATCGGATATCGGCAGATGGACGACTCGTGGAAGGAGCCGACTTGCGGGTCGATCAGTCCACCCTCACAGGAGAATCGCGCCCGATACGGAAAACAAGTGATCCAGTGGTGCAGTCTGGTATCACCATCACCGATATCCCGAACCTGGTGTTTACCGGGACGAATGTAGCGACGGGAACAGGAAAGGCTGTCGTGACGGCCACCGGGATGGCAACCGAGTTTGGCAAGATTGCCGACCTCACGATGTCGGTGAAAGATGAACTGAGTCCCCTGCAGAAAGAGATGGCGTTTGCGACAAAGATTGTGACCGTCATTGCCTGCAGTGTAGGGGTGATCTTTTTCCTCCTCTCCGCGGTGCTTGTAGGGGTGAACATTACCGAGAGTTTCATCTTTGCCCTGGGTATGGTCGTGGCATTCGTGCCGGAAGGCATGCTCCCCCTGGTAACCCTCTCCCTTGCCATGGGAACCCAGCGGATGGCGGAGAGAAATGCCCTGATCAAACGGCTTTCTGCGGTCGAGACGCTGGGGTGCACGACGGTGATCTGCACCGATAAGACCGGGACGCTCACCCAGAATGAGATGACAGTCCGCGATCTCTGGCTTCCCGATCGCCAGTTGACGGTCACCGGCACCGGATACACGCCGGAAGGCCAGGTTCTCGAACACGGCGCTCCGGTGCAGACCGATACCGATCTGTACGAGCTGCTCCTGGCGGGGAGCCTCTGCAACAATGCCCGCCTGATACCCCCCAATGCCCATTCGTCTTCATGGAAGATCCTTGGCGATCCTACCGAGGCGGCGATCAAGGTTGTGGCCTTGAAAACCGGGCTTGACCCCGATAAGGAAACCAGGCAGAGACCGCGTTTTCGCGAACTACCCTTTGACTCAAACCGCAAACGGATGACCACCATCCACCGGGCAGGAGACGCCCGCATCGCGTACGTGAAAGGGGCACCACACGAGATCATCGGCCTTTGCACGGGCATCAGGATAAAAAATGAATATTATCCGATCGCAAAGGAGGTAACGGAGCGGATTATCGCTGCAAACGACCAGTATGCCCGGAACGGGCTCCGGGTACTTGCAATTGCAGAGCGGCCACTCCCCGATCTCCCTGATGACCACCGTATGGAAGTCGTTGAGCGTGACCTGACGTTCCTTGGCCTTGCCGCCATGCTGGACCCCCCACGGGAGGAAGTCGCGATTGCCGTTGAGAAATGCCACCGTGCAGGCATCCGTATCGTGATGATCACCGGAGACTATGGGCTGACGGCGGAGAGCATCGCACGCCGTGTCGGTATCATCACACAGCCAAAGCCCCGTATCATCAATGGTAGCGAGCTCGATGCAATGGATGAGAACGGACTGAAAGAGGTGCTCGGCGACGAGGTCATCTTTGCCCGTGTCGCGCCTGAACATAAACTTCGGGTGGTCACCGCCCTCCAGGAACTCGGGCATGTCGTCGCCGTGACCGGTGATGGGGTGAATGATGCTCCCGCGCTCAAGAAAGCCGATATTGGGGTTGCAATGGGCATTACCGGAACGGACGTTGCCAAGGAAAGTGCCGTCATGATCCTGACCGATGACAATTTTGCCTCAATCGTCAATGCGATCGAAGAAGGCCGGGGGGTCTATGCCAACATCAAGAAATTCATCGGGTACATCTTCACGAGCAATACTCCGGAGGCTGTACCCTTCATTCTGTGGGCATTGAGCCGCGGGAGAATCCCTCTCGCCCTCAATGTCATGCAGGTGCTCTCAATCGATCTCGGGACCGACATGGTCCCGGCTCTCGCCTTGGGAAATGAACCTCCAGAGCAGGGGGTAATGGACCAGCCGCCTCGCGACCGGAATGAGCATGTGATCAACAGGCCTCTCATCCTCCGGGCATACTTATTTCTCGGATTGATTCAGAGTGTCGCTGCAATGTCGGCGTTCTACTTCATGTACTGGATCAACGGGTACTGGGGGCAGTGGCTTGATCTGCCTGCATCCGGTATGTTGTACCAGGCAGCCACGGCGATGACGCTTGGTGCGGTCGTTACCACCCAGATCGGCAATCTCTTTGCCCAACGGACCGAACGGACCTCTGCATTCAGGTTGAGCTGGTGGTCAAACCGGATGCTCTGGATAGGGATAGCGTCGGAACTGCTGATTGTATCGGCGATCGTATATGTACCGTTTTTCCAGCAGATCTTCGGGACTGCCTCATTCCCGTTGATTAACTGGGTGTTTCTGTTTGCATGGACTCCTTCATTGTTCCTTGCGGATGAACTGAGGAAGGCGATCCTGCGAAAGAGGGAGCGAAGGACCATGTCAACAAGGAGGTGGAGTGTATGAAAATCATGATAATTGGGTGTGGCAGACAGGGGGCCGAGCTGGCAAAGGTCCTCGTTCTGGATGGATGTGAAGTGATGGTGATAGATTCAGATCCTGCCGCATTCATGCGATTAGGACCGTCATTCGGAGGACGGGTGATCCTTGGAAATGGGATCGACAGAGAGATCCTCATAGAGGGAGGGATTGAACGGGCTGACGGCATGGCGGTCGTGACCGCAAGTGATGAGATCAACATCGTGATCGCCCGTGTTGCACGACAGGTGTTCGCAGTCCCCCGTGTCGTGGCACGCGTGCATGAACCGCTCAAGGCCGAGATCTACGAGCGGCTGGGCTTGATGACCGTCACCCCGGTCAGGCTCGGCACGCAGCGTTTCAGGGAACTCCTCACCTTTTCACCCCTTTCCCCACTCAAGCGGCTGGGAAATGGTGAGGTGGGAATTATCGAGATGGAAGTGCCCCGATCGCTCGTAGGACGGACAGTGAATGATCTGATCGTGCCGGGAGAGATCCAAGTGATCGCCATTACCAGGGGCAGGAGAACCGAGATCCCGATCTCAGGCACCGTATTCCAAGAGAAAGATACCATTCATGTAGCGGCGGAATCTGGTTCTATGAATCGCCTGAGATCGCTGCTCGGGATGTCGTGAGGTGATTCGGAATGAAATACGTCCTCGTTGTAGGTGGTGGCAAAGTAGGAAGTTATCTCGTATCGCTTCTCCTCGCTGATGGTTATACCGTCAGAGTGGTGGAGGGAAACAAGGAGGATATCTCACGGCTCCACAAGGAGCTCCCGAAGGGGATACTCGTTGAGGGAGACAGCACCGATCCGCTCGTGTTGGAATCTGCAGGGATCAGGAATGCCGATGTCGTGGCAGCGGTGAGCAGGGGTGATGCGACCAACCTCGTAATCACCAGTCTCGCCCGTTTCGAGTTCAATGTCCCCCGGACTATTGCGCGGGTCAACACCCCGAAGAATGCCTGGTTGTTCACGCAGGAGATGGGCGTTGATGTTGCGTTGAACCAGGCCGAGCTGATGGCACACCTGATTGCCGAGGAGATGACCCTGGGGGATATGATGACCTTGCTGAAATTGCGGAGGGGCCAGTACTCGATTGTCGAGTACCAAGTAGGTCCCTCGACTCCTGCAGCGGGCAAACAGGTCCGGGATCTCGATCTCCCTCACGATTGTGTCCTGACTGCGGTCCTTCGGGGAGGGGAGATGCACGTGCCTCGGGGTGAGACCGTCATACAACCGGGAGATACGGTTCTCGCCCTTGTGCACAGCTCTCAGCTCGACCGGCTTGCCTCCCTGCTCATCGGGGTGTCATGAGATCTGTACTTATCGGAATGAGTGACACTTCAGAGACCAGATCAATCCATTAATCCGGTAAATATTCTTTCTTTCCGGGTATGTAGAGTGCGGCAGTGTACTCCTCGATGAACATTGAATGTTTGCACTAGGTCATCGATCCCCACTGCTTCACAAAGAATCGTATGAAAGGCCAGAGCAGGATCACAGGGAGCGTGATGAGGATGAGAAACAGCCACTGGTACAGGTCGAGAGGAACCGTGGAGAAGAAGGCTCCCCCAAACTGGACAATGAGGACCTGGATGGCCAGAATGAGTGCCATTATCCAGAAAAATGCTGGATTACCTCTGAAGAAACGGGGCATAATCCCATTGATCCCCCTGCAGTTGATCCCATTCCATACCTGTGCCACCACGAATCCTGCAAAGAAAGCGGTTGCCTGCTGCTCAGCCGTCTGCATAAAGGGGATCCCCTGGGAGAGGGCAAGCATCCCGACGAGGATATAGGCCACAGCGGTGATCAGGATGGCCCATTTCATGTAGGGGGTGATCACGGGGTCGTCCTTCGGGATGGGGCGGCGTTTCATCAGGGCAGGATGCGGAGATTCTGCGCATAAGGCCAGGGCAGCCAGGGAGTCCATGACGATGTTGATCCAGAGCAGCTGGACGATGGTGAACGGGGGAGGAAAGCCGAGGACCGGGGCGAGGAAGGTGAGCACGGCTGCGGAGATACTGATGGTCAGCTGGAAGATGAGGAACCGCTGGATATTCTCATAGAGGGCCCTCCCCCACCATATCGCATTCTTGATGGTAGGAAATGAATCATCGAGCAGGATGATATCGCTCGCCTCCCGTGCAACCTCGGTCCCTGCAATCCCCATGGCAAGACCGACATCCGCATGGCGAAGGGCTGGTGCATCATTGGTCCCGTCCCCGGTCACCGCCACCACCTCCCCCTGGTCCTGGAGGGTCTTGACGAGGAGGAGTTTATCTGATGGCTCGGAGCGGGCAAGCACCTCCATGGTACGGGCTGCGATGGTCCGTTCCTTGTCGGGAAGACTCCGGAACTCACTCCCGGAGAGAACAGTTCCCGTCGTAAGAATCCCCGTTTCCCGGGCGATTGCCGTGGCGGTCAGCGGGCTGTCTCCGGTGACCATCTTGACGGTGATCCCCGCCTTTCTGCAGGTGCTCACTGCATCAGACACGTCCGGCCGCACCTCATCGCGGATGCCGACAGAGCCGTCCCAGACAAGGAGAGGAGCTCCCCCGCCAGTAACTTCAGCATGAGCGAATGCGAGGGTACGCATTGCCCGCTTAGCCAGTTCATGGATCTGGTCGAGATCCGGGGGAGGAATACAGGAGGTGGCAAGGATCTCAGGCGCACCCTTGACGAGGAGAAACGATCGCCCGCAGAGCTCCACAACGGTCGACATCTGCTTCTTCCTCGAGTCAAAAAGGTCCTGCGAGCCGGGAGGATACCGGCCCCGGAGATCCTGGTAAGCAATCCCCCCGTGGTGAAGCCACCGGAGCAGGGCAGCCTCGGTCGAGTTCCCCACCGTCATGAGTTTTCCCTCGCGCGGGCAGAGCTCGGCAGTGCTGTTCAGGGCGGCATTGAGGGTGATCCACCCGGCAGCGGTGGAGGGAATGCCGGTCGTGAATTCAGGACCTGTAACAGAGGAGACAACGACCTCCATCTGGTTCAAAGTCAGGGTACCGGTCTTATCGGTGCAGATGACCGTGACGGATCCCACGGTCTCGCAGGCGAGGAGTCGCCGGACCAGACTGGAGGCCCGGGTCATCTTCCGCATCGTCAGTGCCAGGGAGAGGGTAACGCTGACCGGGAGCCCTTCAGGTACCGAAACGACGATAATGACGACGGCAAACATCACACATTCCAGCAGGAATTGTGCGATATCTGCAGGGCTTCCGAGGAACACTCCTTCGATCAATCCCTGGATGAGAAGGGTCGCTATGATCAGGCCTGCCATAAGGTAGCCGAACCTGCTGATGGAGGTGGCCAGACGACGGAGTTTCAGCTGAAGGGGTGTTTCCGGGGCTGCATCCTCAGCAAGTTCGGCAGCGATCTCTCCCATGCGTGTTGCATCGCCAACAGCCCCGGTGATCATCTGCCCTCTCCCGGACGTGATCCAGGTGCCCTTCAGCACCACCTCTTCGGAGGCCTTTGCAACCGGTTCACTCTCCCCCGTGAATGCTGATTCATCGACCTCGATCCCCTGACCGGTGAGCAGATACCCGTCAGCGGGCACCGCATCTCCCGCCTCGAGCAGGACGAGATCTCCCACCACCATCTCCCGCATGGGGATTGTTGCAGCCTGACCATCGCGGATCACCTTGACCCCGGTATCTTCGCGCATCGCGTTCAGGGCTTCAAACTCGCGATGACTCCGGTACTCGGAGAGGAAGGAGATGCTCGTGGCAAGGATAACAGCAAAGACGATCCCGAGGGTATCAATGAGGTTTCCCCCCTCGGCAATTTCGATGAGTGCCGAGAGAAATGCTGCAACAAGCAGGATCCTGATGATGGGATCATTGAACTTTGAAAGGTACTGCAGCCACAATGCCTTTCGATGAGGGGGGGTGAGTTCATTCTTCCCATACTTCTCTCGCAATGCTCGGACGGATGGGGAGGGAAGGCCCTGCCGTGTTGAAAGTGCAAGGAGGTCACGCAGGGGAAGCATTACTTCTGTTGTCCCCGTTCAACCCTATCATTGTTTTGTTCCCAGGCAAGGGAGAAGGGATGCCTTCAGAACGGCAGAACCATCGGAAATACGGTCATACCATTCTGAAATAGAAGGATAATCCTCCCCTTTGATATCGCTGGCGAAGGTATCAGAGCTCGATCCTTGTCACAACCCCATGGATCTTTTCCGGCGGGAGCTGGTAGAACTGGACGATCGAAGGGGCCAGCTTCTTGATGACCGAGAAAATTCTCCAGACGAACCGGGAAGCGATGATCTCCTCCATGCCATAGAAGATGGCCTTCTCGTCGACGCCCGCTTCAGTAAAGATGGCCTCGATGTTCACCAGTTCCATGTAGCCCAGGTTGATCTCAAGGATGCTCAGTCCCGGAGTGATCTCACGGGTATACCCCCACGACGAACCAAAAGGATTGTCCGTCCGGATAATCGAGACGATGACATTCTCCTGGTACATGATATTCTGGCTGAACATGATGCGGGGGATATAGGGAGGAACCTTCCGAAAGTCCCTGGCAAAGAACAATGCCGTGCCCTGGATTCTTGTAATGGTTGGATACACAGCGGAAAATCTATCCAGAAACTCATGAAATTCGACAGGAGTCATCCGTTCACCGAGCCGCCGTTGCCCGTTGACATAAATCAGGATGATCCCGAGAGGGACCGCTGCGATGAGCAGGGACCAGTACCCCCCGTGCGGTATCTTGAAGATATTCGATGCAAGGAATACCGCATCGATGGCCAGGAGACCGACTCCCAGGAGCATCTTCCAATACTGTTCTCTCTTGAGATAGATCCAGGTGATAAAAATTCCTGTGATCGTCATTGTCCCGCTCACCGCCAGTCCGTAGGCTGCAGCAAGGTTGAAGGATTCCCGGAAGAGGAACATCATCAGGATGACCGCACCCATCAGGGCCCAGTTGACGACGTCGATGTAAATCTGCGATCGGAGATGGGTCGAGGTATAATCGATCTTCATCAGCGGCATCATCCGGGTGGTTATCCCCTGGTAAACCACCGAAAAGATGCCGGAGATCATCGCCTGTGATGCAATCACGGTTGCTGCCAGGGAAAGGATGAGAAAGGGGATGTAGAGGAGAGAGGATTGGGAGTACACCATCTCGAAGAGAATATTTTTTGTCCCGCTGTTGTGGAGAAGATAGACCCCCTGCCCCATGTAATTGAGGACAAGGGCAATGAATACCAAATGCCATGCCCGGATGATCGGTTCCCTTCCAAGATGTCCCATGTCAGCGTAGAGCGCCTCTCCTCCGGTGGCACAAAGGAATACTGACGAAAGGATGATGAACCCCGCAAGCCCGTTTTCGGCAAGGAAGGTCAGGCCTGTCAGGGGATTGATTGCAGCCAGGAGAGAGAGGTCGGAAGCAAGGGAGATAAGGCCCGAGAGAGCAAGGACAGAGAACCAGACAACCATGACAGGGCCAAATGCCCATGCAACCCTCTCGGACCCCTTTCTCTGAAATGTGAATAAGAAAATGGTGATGAGAGAGGCAATCACGATCAGGATGAACGTTGCTGTCGTCTCAAACCCTGGAATCAGTCGTATTCCTTCAACGGCAGAAAGGATGGTGATAGCCGGAGTGATCACTCCGTCCCCGATCATCAGCGAAACCCCGAAAATGGTGATGAGGGAGATGAAAGCCACCGAGTTCCCGGATTTCAGGAGCGGGATCAGGATCTCTCTCAGAACGATTGTCCCCCCTTCACCCTTCCGGCTGAGCCCCATCGCGAGATACGTGTATTCAATGAATACGAGGGTGATCAGGGTCCAGATGATCAGGGAGATGATGCCGAAGATGTTGGATGGTGTTGCCGGGAGCAGGAGGAATATCGCACTCAGCGTGTAGATAGGGCTGGTCCCGATATCGCCAAACACAAGGCCTGCTGCTTTGATCACTCCGGCAGGGGATACAGAAGATGAGCTGTCCAGGGTCTCCGGCACGATGTTCTTTACTTAGTCAGTTGGCGGGATATATCAGCCATTTGATATGACGTTTCCCGAACGAGCGGTACTACGGAATGTTCGGTGACATTCCGGAATCTAAAAAAAATTTAGATGAAGATAGGTGCAAAGACCGCAGCCACAATAGCCATCAGCTTGAGGAGGATATTGAGTGCCGGTCCCGCTGTGTCCTTGAAGGGATCACCAACGGTATCGCCGGTTACGGCTGCCTTGTGGGCAGGGGATCCCTTTCCACCGAGATGTCCATGTTCAATGTATTTTTTCGTATTGTCCCATGCCCCACCGGCATTCGCCATCATAATCGCCAGAACAAACCCGGTTGCAATTGAGCCGACCAGCAGCCCGGCCAGGGCTTCGGGACCGAGGACAATTCCTACAAACAGGGGAGCCACGATTGCGAGGAGCCCTGGCACTATCATCTGTTTGATGGCTGCGTCGGTGGAAATGGTTATGCATGTGTTATAATCAGGGTCGGCCTTTCCCTCCATCAGACCTGGGATCTCCCTGAACTGTCTCCGGACCTCTTCGACGATGAATCCTGCAGCTTTTCCTACCGCAGACAAGGCAAAAGAACAGAAGAGGAATGGAAGAACAGCACCGATAAGGATGCCTACAAAAACCATCCCGGAGGGATCAAGCATGTCAACCATCTTCAGGCCTACAGCCTGGGTATAGGCAGCAAACAGGCCAAGGGCGGTTAACGCAGCACCGCCAATGGCAAAACCCTTCCCCATTGCAGCGGTAGTGTTTCCCACCGCATCAAGGGTATCAGTGATCTCCCTGACACTCTTGTCCTGGTGCGACATTTCAGCAATGCCGCCGGCATTGTCAGCCACAGGTCCGTAGGCATCGACTGATAGAGTTATTCCCAGGGTGGCCAGCATACCGAGGCCGGCCAGTGATATACCGTAGAGGCCTGCCTGCTGGGCTGCAACCAGAATGGCAACTGCAACAATGATAACCGGGAAGATTGTACTCTCAAAGCCGACTGCAAGTCCGGCGATGATATCAGTTGCAGCACCAGTCTCGCTGGCCTTGACGATCCGCAGGGTTGGCGGCTTTTCATAGGATGTGTAGTACTCGGTAACAAGTCCAATCAGGAACCCTGCGACAAGTCCGGCGATTGTTGCCCAGAATACTCCGATATACTGGCTGCCAAGCATCGTGTCGACAAGCCACCAGGTCGCGATCACGGTGAGAATCAGGCTGGCAAAGGTCCCGATGTTGAATGCCCGGTGGATTGCACTGCTCTCGTTCTTGGAGCTTCGTACAAAAAACGTCCCGACGATCGATGCAAGGATACCCAGCGCAGCGACCATCATCGGAAGGAGTACGAGATTGAGTGTTTCCACGCCTTTGAACTGGACTATGGAGATAGCGGCAACACCGACTGCCATGGGAGCGATAATCGAGCCTACATAGGATTCATAAAGATCTGCCCCCATCCCTGCAATGTCCCCGACATTGTCCCCGACATTGTCTGCGATAACCGCCGGATTTCTCGGGTCATCTTCGGGAATACCCGCTTCAACCTTTCCAACCAGATCGGCTCCGACGTCTGCGGCCTTGGTGAAAATGCCGCCTCCGACACGGGCGAATAGTGCAATAGAGCTCGCGCCCATGGAGAAACCAAGAAGCACATCAACTACACTTGCAAGGGTCAGTGCGGTGTACATATTGAGGCCAATAAAAAGAAGTGACAGTCCGAGAAGACCAAAGCTGACAACGGTCAGTCCCATTACCGTCCCGCTTGCATAGGAAACCCGGAATGCATTGGCCATACCTTTCTTTGCAGCTTGCGTCGTACGGACGTTGGCATAGGTCGCCGCCGTCATTCCCACATATCCAGCCCCTGCAGAGAGGGTGGCCCCCACCACATAACATAGTGCCGTCAATGGGTTGATGACAAGAGCAAGAATGACAGTTACGGCAATCATAATGACCGCAACGACCGTGTACTGACGTTTCAGGTAGACCATTGCACCAAGACGAATTGCCTTGGCTATTTTCTGCATCAGCTCATCACCTTCACCCTCTTTTTTCATGGTGAAATAGGCGTAAATTGCAAAGAGAAGCCCGATAAGGGCGCAGATTGGAACCAGGATAAATAAATCCATACCTTCTGTCCTCCAGAGAACGGGAGTGTCCTCATCCTGAGAAAATTTTTGATCCGATCTATGTTGATTCGAATCCTTAAAAAACAGGCTGATTCAATTGAAATCGAGAACAACTGGCTTCAGGCTCTGAAGGTCGAGCTGAACCGCCCTTGCAGGGGTCGGATTGATATTCATCTGTTTCTGAAATGAGGTCTGTGATTGCCAGGTTCCCGCGTTTACACAAAGAGTACCCCGGTATTCTGAGACCCCCATGATATGGATATGCCCAGTATGGAGCACTTCCGGGACCGGGTCTATTATATGGTGATCTTCGCGGCTTGGTGCAATGGGGGTTCTCTTGCCATATGAGGGAGCGAGATGCCGACGCTGGAGCATCCCGGTCATCATCGGGGTGGCATCTTCATATTTCGCCCCGGGTATCAGGCTGATCAGGTCATCGATCGACCTCCCATGGTACATCTGCACCATTACCCCCTGAAGGCTTACGAGTGCCGGATTCTCAACGAACATACAGTTGTGTGGAAATTTTCCGGTAAATTCGGGTGGTATGGCAGGTTGCGGCTCTGCAGCCCGAACCACGTCGTGATTGCCAGGGCTAACCACGATCACAATCCTAGAAGGGAGGCTGCTGAGCATGGTTCCAAGGGTATCATATTGTTCAAAAATATTGGTAATGGTAAGTTCACTCTCCTGCCCTGGATATACGCCGATTCCATCAACCAGATCTCCCGCGATGAGGAGATATGATACATCCGAATCATCAAGCCATCCTGCGAAACGGTTCCATGCATTGTCGAGGAAGGTATCACTCCCTACATGTATGTCAGAGATAAGGACTGCTGACCCCGGTTCATTGCTGACGAAAGGGGTGTGGTTGATCGGAACATCGGGACGGAGGACCTGTTCAGCAAAAAAGAGCCTGCCGTCTCCCGACAGGGTCCCTCTCACCCCTATCACTTCATCGGGGATCAGGTTTTCGCCATCTGCAAAGACGGGGCGTTCCTTGTGAAAGAGAACCGGGAGTGTTCCGGAGGGATCTTCCAGGTCTGCCATGCGATGACCATTTGTGGTGCTCCGTGTTTCCATCACAAGGCCCATTACCGTACAGGGTTCCTGTCGATAGCGGGAATTCCTTAGCAATCCCTCGATTGGAATAGGGGTACACCGGGAGCGGATGATGCTTCCCAGCTGGTTGTATCGGTCCCGAAAATAATGGACATAGTCGGTTATCGTTCCAGAATGCCCTGATGCTCCGTTATTGCCTTTTACGACTTCGCACAGTGGATCAGCGGTAAATCTGGTTCCATCCCGATCGGGCATAATTCCCGGGATATGTTTCAATGAGACGACAATGGTGTCTTTTGGGAGCCCGTCTATGATCGTCTCGATAAGACGGGGGTTGTTCTGCTCGGCAAGGTATCTCACCACATCAGGATGGACCTGCATCTTCGTCTCGAGAAAACGCTGAACGATCGTCCTGGTGTCGAGCATTCTAACTCGTTATTACTATTGCCATCTCCTGATTTGTGTGTTTGGATCGGGTCACTGGGGGTCTGGTGTGGCGCCACAGGGGGAATGTGGTTCGGACACAACAGTCGCGATCTCTTAATAGCCAGCAGTGCGAATAGAAGTAAGTTATACTATGGTGGATCCGAAAAACAAGGCAGAAGAAAAGAGCCTTATCGAGACCCTCCGCACCAGTGAAAATCCCGGGATCGCGTTCGCACGCGAGATCATCTGGGTCGTCGCGGTGGTTGCAGGTATTGCACTCGTCCTCTATCTCGCTTCAGGCACCTGGCCGGCCGTGGTGACCATCGAATCCGAGAGCATGGAACCTCATATGAACGTCGGGGACCTGGTATTTGTGGTGGATGAGGACCGGTACGGAGCCCTGCAGACCTGGCAGACCGGCCGGGATACCGGGTACATGAAGTTCGATGATTTTGGTGATGTGCTGATCTATTCACCGAACGGTGCTGAAGGATCGCTCATCCCCGGCCTTGGAGGGGGGATCCATCCCATCATCCATCGTGCAATGGGAACAACAGAGGGAGGAACAGGAATTCCGATGTATTACTATTTATTCCCAGGGCAGAGCAGCCCAACCAGCTACCTCCCGGTCACCATAGAGAATAATTACTGGGTTCTTGAGGATGGGACTATCGTTGCACGAATAGAGAACGGGGTCATCATCCCAGACAAGGGGAATATCACCCCTGATTCCGGATATATTGTCACCTCAAACCAGATATCGAAGAACGGTGGCTATCTCACCAAGGGAGATAACAATGTCCGGAGCGATCAGGGATCCTATCTTTCCAGGATGGAACTTGGAGTGATCCAACCGGTGAAGCCAGAATGGATTGTTGGAAAAGCCCTCTTTGCCATCCCGCTCATCGGGTACATCCCTCTCAATATCATCCCGGTAGCGATCATCCTGATCCTCGTGATGGTGGGATGGGAATACTACCAGCGGAAAAAAAGCGGCGAATCAGGGGAGAAGCAGGCGAAAAAGAGAAAATAAGGGCATCACATGGACATCAGAACCGTACTCCGTGATGGTGAGGGAGGGCATCGGCTGAGCGAGGAAGAGGCTGCAGCACTGCTGAAGGTTCGCGGCCGTGGGATCTTTCCCATTCTCTCTGCTGCAGATGCCCTCAGGGAGGAGCGGGCAGGACCGGTGGTCACCTATGTCCGGAACCAGAATATCCACCTGACGAACATCTGCAAGAATCTCTGCGGGTTCTGCGGATTCGGCAGGAATGAAGGGGATGAGGGGGCTTTCTGCGACGATACTGAGATGATCAAAAAGAAGGTTGCCCTCGCGAGGTCACGCAATGTCACGGAGATCTGCCTGCTCTCCGGTGTCCATCCCCGCTTTACGATGGAGACCTATGAAGAGATCATCGGGACCGTGCACCAGGCAGCACCCGGGGTTCACCTCCATGCTTTCAGCCCTGACGAGGTGATGCATGCAGCACGGCAGAGCGGCATCACGACCCGGGAGGTGCTGGAGCGGATGAGATCCGCAGGGCTGTCATCCCTGCAGGGGACCGCAGCCGAGATCCTGGCAGACCCTGTCAGGTCAGTGATCTGCCCGAAGAAAGTCTCCACCGCCGAATGGGTCGGGATCATCCGGGAAGCTCACCTGCTGCGAATCCCCACCACCGCAACCATCATGTACGGGACCTGTGAAACTGAGGAAAACCGGGCAAGGCACCTTGCCCTGCTGCGGGAGATCCAGGAGGATACGGGAGGATTCACCGAGCTGGTTCCCCTCTCGTATGTCTACCAGAATACCCGGCTCTACCGGAACGGTATTGCAGGGCCGGGAGCAAGCGGGAGGGAGGATCTCCTCCTCACCGCGGTCGCCCGGTTGTTCCTTTATAACTTCAGAAACATTCAGGTCTCCTGGGGCAAACTCGGCGTCAAACTCGGCCAGCTTGCACTTCTTGCAGGGGCAAACGACCTCGCAGGGACGATGTTCTCTGACGATGTATCCAATGACGCGGGTGCGGCCGGTGCCGATTACCTGGATCCTGCCATGATGGAGATTATGGTCCGGGATATCGGGAGACCGCTCCGGCAGAGGCGCACGGACTACTCGCTGGTAGAGGGTAAGCCGGGATAAGCGAGGTCCGGATAGGTACCTCTCTCTTCCCTATCGGGCAGGGTGGGCCTTTCATCCCCTTTTTTCTCCATACTGCCAAAGGACTGCATGGCGTTAGTGACGCTCCACAGGCTTGCACCTTCAGCTTCCACCACGCATCAGGGAGGGAGGCAGCATGGTACCGACCAGACAATCCGGACTTTCCATGTAACAACGGGTGTTCAGGGACAGCAAATCGGAGTAGGTTCAGATTTGTATTGTCCGAATGAGGTATGGAGAATAATACCCTGCAAAAAGAAAACCATGGAGGCCCGAAGGAGAAAGGGGGATTCTTCCGAAAAATGATGCCACCGCAGGGGGATTTATTCCGGGCAGAAGAAGAAAATCCCCCGCTCTTCCTGACTCTCCTGGATCCCGGAACTGATCTGTATCTCCCGCAAGATTTTGAGGATCTCGCGGCGGGAGAGGCCGGTTACATTGGCAATATCGTCAAGTGTACATGGCCTCCGGCGGATCAGCTCACGGACCAGGGCAATAGCATCGGCCCATTCCGGGGTCATGGGTGCACCGGCCGAGAGTTCATACCCGATCGGTTCGACTGGGATCAGACCCGAAATCCCGAGTGCATCACGGATCCTCGCCAGTTCTGGAGGCGAGGCAGGGCGGACCCAGTGCTCGGTTCCAGGGCGGTCGAGAGTGTTGACCTGGACCCTGTCGGGAGTAATCCGTTCAATCGCGGCACGAAGTCCGTCAAGTTCCCTCCAGCTCGTATTGATCCCGGGTATGATAAAGACCTCAAGCCAGATCTCCCCGGCATACTCCCTGCGGAACTGAATCAGCCCCTCCACTACCTCTGCGACGTGAATGCCGGATGCCGGCCGCTGGATCTTAGAAAAAGTCTCCTCAAATACCGATGAAAGGGTGGGAAGGACGAGATCGGCCTGCAGGAGATCGCTCCTCACGTCGGGACGCCAGAAAAGACTTCCATTGGTTAGGACCGCCACCCGGTAATGGGGATAGGACTCTTTGAGGAAACGGATGACATCCCCGATTGAAGTGGAGAGGGTTGGCTCGCCGGAACCGGAGAACGTGATAAAATTAAGAACGGGTGCGGAAGAGAGATAGGTGCGGAGTTCTTCCAGCACTTCCCGGAGGGGAAAGAACTCCTGCCGCTCTGTGGTCTCCCGGGTGGTATGCCCGCATTCACAGTAAACGCAGTCGAAGCTGCAGGTCTTGACCGGGACGAGATCGATACCCAGTGATCGGCCAAGCCGCCGGGAATGGACCGGGCCGAACAGGTGGGAATATTTCATGCTGTACTAGTGGGTGATCGGGATGCGGATTAAATCCTTGGATTGCACTAGGAGAGGAGATCAAGCGCCTCCTTCCCGCTCATCCCGTTCGATATCCCCCGCTTCTGGGCAGGGACATTCGTCTCCTTGATCACCCCCCAGACCAGGTCTTCAAGCGTCGCAACCGAATCACCGCAGGCCGGCCGCACCCTGGCCGCAGGATAGCCGAATCTTCCCAGGGCTGCCACATCGAATGCACCGCACCCCACCAGGCCCCGTCTGGCAACTACCCATACCAGGGTGACCGGTCCCAGGGGGAGAACATACCCGGTTCCCATCGAATTCTTCAGCTGGATCTCTTCGCTCTTCATGGGATCATCACCATCTCTTGGACTGAATGGGGATTAATGCCATGGTCAGCTGTTTTATATCTGGGAGGCTCCAGATGTTCCCTGAGAATCCTTGTCAAAGAGTAGCACGGTAGCCACGGGAAGAAACGAAAGGGCTCTCAGGACCCTTCTCCGGGATATTCTGGAAGGGTACCGGATGAGTGATGATGAAGCCTTCATGCTCTTTCGCATGGATGATCGGATGATCTGGCAGATTGCCGCCTCCGCAGATGAGAAGCGCGAGAAGGCGATCGGGCCTGTCGTCACTTACGTCCGGAACCAGAATATCAATGTCACGAATTACTGCATCAACTCCTGTGGGTTCTGTGGATTTTCAAAAAAATTCGGCGATAAGGGCGGGTATCTCTCTTCAAAAGATGAGATCAGGGCAAAGGCCGCAATGGCACACCAACGGAGAGTTACCGAGATATGTACCGTTAGCGGGCTTCACCCTGACTTCGATGCAGCGACGTACTCTGGTATCATTGCCACGTTGAGGGAGGGTGCTCCCGGGGTTCATATCCATGCGAGCAACCCGATGGAAGTCGCGTATGCCGCACGGAAAAGCGGCCTTTCCACTACCGAGGTCCTTGAACAGATGAAAGAAGCGGGTTTGGGGTCACTCTGTGGGACTGCTGCCGAAATCCTCGTTGACGAAGTAAGGAAGATTATCTGCCCAGGAAAAATATCAACGGATGAGTGGGTTCGTATCATCAAAGAAGCCCATGGTCTCGGGATCCCAACTACCGCAACCATCATGTATGGACATTGTGAGACGGTGGGAGATCGCGTTCGACACCTTTCCATTCTGAGGGCTATCCAGGATGAGACCGGGGGTTTTACCGAGTTTGTCCCCCTTTCATTCGTCCACATGAACACTCCCCTGTTCCGGAAAGGTCTCGCAAGGCCGGGGGCTACTGGGAGGGAAGACCTCCTGATGACTGCCGTATCCCGCCTTTATCTTGACAATATTGATCATATACAGGTTTCGTGGGTGAAAACCGGGGTAAAGATGGCACAGCTCGGTCTTGTTGCAGGCGCAGATGATTTGGGGGGGACCATGTTTGAAGAGAGTATCTCGAAGGGTGCGGGAGCCATGAACACAGATTATCTCGATCCTTCCGAAATGGAGCGTATAGCATCTGATATCGGAAGGACACTGCGCGAAAGGGATACGCTCTATCGATATGTCTGACATACTGCACGGTAGGGAAAATCCGTACTTTTTAGGTAATAATCGATCACTATTGTGATACAGAGTTCTCCGAAAAGGCTGGAATCAACAATGAAACTCTAATGGAAGGTATCTGTATTTTCGGAATCGAGATCCGACATCTTACCTGGAAAAAATCAGGGATCTGGGGGATTATTCAATCGCTGGGTTTCAGAAGCTTGACAATCCGCTCCCCGATCTCTTCAGCTCTCTTGAGTGCTCTGGTGTCCTTCAGGATATCCCCTTCAAGGTACCCTTTGCCCCTTACCCAGCCAAGATAGGAGAATTCATGGGAATTCAGGAATCCCTCAATGGTCTCGATAGTCCGGGCACCGCCCTTGTTTGCACATACGGCTACTGCTACCGCTTTTCTGCCCGCCAGTTTCCGGTGATGGTAGAGCGAGTAACTTCGGTCGATGAAATTTTTGAGATGGCCACAGACGTCAAAATAATACGTCGGGGATCCGATCACAAGAACCTCGGCATCGATTACCATCTGCATGATCTCTCCCCAGTCATCGTTCTGCACGACGCACCAGTCCTTCTCCTTGCACTTCTCACAACCAAGGCAGGGGTTGATCTTCTTTCCAGCAAGGGAGATGAACTCGGTCTTCAATCCTGACTTTTCACAGGTTTCAAGCACTGCCTTGACGAGAAGGGCGGTATTTCCATCCTTCCGCATGCTCCCTGATATGCCGAGAACCGTCATATTCGACTTCTTGGGTTTAGAATATATTGAGTGTTGTGATGGTTACATCAAGACCGGCTTGCGAAAATGCTAAAATTATCTCTTTTTCAGGATTTACCTCAAAATAGGCGAGATGAGACCGACATCTGCAGTCACTGCACCCGAAACCGGGAACCGGGTCATGGGTAAGAAGTCCCGATATCCGGCATTCATCTGACTGCTCTGATGTCTGTGCGCAGGCAACTGAGATGAGCTCGAACCCTGGATGCACGAGAAGATAATCGACATGCCAGTGGGGCGACCGTATCCCCTCCCGTTTCACTCTGATATGACGGGAGATACGGGCAAGACCCCCGGGACCCTGCGCGGATCCTGTGTATACATGCCAGCCTTGGGGGAAAGTCACCTGCCCGAGGGATCCTATTTTCAGCGAACAGCAGTGGTTATGGAAGACCAGACAGTAGACACCTTTATCCATATCCACTCTTCAGGAGTTCGCGTGCCGCTGAAATGTGCAGTCTTCCTTCAGTACGAACGGGGTTCCCGTGTCCCGGGTAAAGTCCCTCTACTGGTAATGCCTCAAGTTTTGCTATCGAATGTGCAAGTGCTATTTTGTCCCCTCCCGGAAAATCGAATCTCCCGAAACCCCCATCGGCAAAAACCGTGTCACCCGATATCAGGAATTGCTCTTCTTCGGAGAACAGGCAGATGCTGCCCGGGGTATGGCCCGGGGTATGGATGACTTTCAGTGGTCCGATCCGGTCTCCTTCGGAAAGGAACTGCTGGGCAGCAATACCGGGGGATCGGGCACCAAAATGAAGCGAGAGGCTCAGATGGTCCTCGACAAGCCCTGGAGCGTCGAGATGGTGAATGGCTACGCCCGCATTGCACATATGTGCTATCTCCTTTACATGCGCAGTATGGTCAAAGTGGCAGTGCGTGAGGACGATCGTGGTAATCTCCTCTCTATAGGGATCCACTGCGGAGGGCAGGATACCTGCATCGATGAGCACATTCCCGACAAGGTAGGCATTCGCCACAAATCCCCTTCCCGGTATCCAGGTGACTGGCATGCATAACTAATAAGAGGCGCATCTTACATGTGTCTTATGCGTACCCTGATCCAGGAGTGTGTTGCCGGGATTCCCCCGCTCGTGGAAGCGGCAGCGCGCCAGGAAGGGCAGAATCCAAGAGATTTTGCCCGTGCGGTAGCCCGGGGGCATGTCGTGATTCCTGCAAATCCCATGCGCCCGCACCGGATAAGTGCAATCGGAAATGGATGCAGGGTGAAGGTGAACGTCAATGTCGGGACTTCAGGAGAGCGCTGTGATCCGGCACTCGAGAAAGAGAAAGCCCAGGCAGCCATCACAAATGGCACTGACACCCTCATGGACCTCTCAACCGGGGGGGACCTCGAAATTGTCCGAAAGATAGTTCTCTCGTTCGATATACCGGTCGGCACAGTACCCGTGTATGAAGCTGTTCGGCGGGCAGGCAATGCCATCGACCTGAGTGCCGATCTCCTCTTTACCGTGATCCGGGAACATTGCAGACAGGGAGTTGATTTCCTTACGCTTCACTGCGGTGTAAACCGGGAAGCCCTCGCCTCCCTCAAATCAGACCCGCGTATCCTTCCGGTTGTGTCCCGTGGAGGTGCATTCCATGTGGCATGGATGGAGCACTCCGGTGAGGAGAACCCCCTCTTTTCAGAATTCGACTACCTCCTTGAGATTCTGGCAGAGCACGAAGTGGTGGCGAGCCTTGGTGACGGAATGCGGCCGGGATGCCTCCAGGATGCCGACCGGCATGCAAAAACCGTGGAATACCTGAACCTGGGCAGGCTCTCCAATCGGGCCCTCGAGGAAGGTGTCCAGAGGATGGTTGAAGGGCCTGGCCACATCCCCTTTGACCAGATCGGGTATAATGTCCGGATGATCAAGGAACTGACGAATGATGCACCCCTCTATCTGCTCGGGCCGCTGGTGACGGACATCGCTCCCGGTTATGACCATCTGGTCGCAGCAATCGGGGGGGTTGAAGCATGCAGGCACGGGGCAGATTTCCTTTGCATGGTCTCCCCGAGCGAGCACCTGGCGCTGCCGCTGGTTGGAGATATCATTGAAGGTACCCGTGCTGCGAAAATTTCGGCCCATATCGGGGATCTCATCAGAGGGATGGATGGATTTAAGATGCCACGGGAACGGCAGATGGCTGATGCACGGAGGAGGCTGGATTGGAAGGAACAATTCGCCCTCTCGCTCTTTCCTGATGCAGCCCGATCAATCCATGCGAGGGATGGGGAACTGGATACCTGCTCCATGTGTGGGGATCTCTGTGCCGTCAAAATGATGCAGGAGATATTCAGAACGAAAAAATAATCTTCATTGTTCCTCTTCGATAGAATATCCTCCTGATCTTTTCCATACAACCCCATCACCAATAATTGGACATATTTCATCGAATGGTCCTTTAGTCGATTCCCTGTTTTGGGTAGGGTTTGTATATTGCTCTGATACTGTGTGGACTAGCGCGACATGATCGCGGCACTCCACCTAGTAAGGAGAGGGAAGCAGGCAGGAAAATGTGCTCTCTCCGGGAATGAGTAAAGAACCGTTCTCTCTCTATTTGAGTTTGAGAATCCGGTATGCCAGCAATGCTGCATTCTCACCGCTATCGATACCAACACATGCCACAGGCACCCCTTTAGGCATCTGAACGATAGAGAGGAGGGCATCGAGACCCATCAGGTTCCCGCTGACAGGGACACCGATTACCGGCTTGCCGGTCTTTGATGCAACAACTCCGGGAAGGGCTGCAGATAGCCCTGCAATAGCAATAAAAACCTTGCAATCGCTTTTTTTCACATATTCATCGAGGATTTCAGGATCCCGGTGAGCGGAGAGAACCCGGACCTCGTAGCTGATACCATACTCTTCCAAAACAGCCGCGGCCTTGTCAACAATGGCCGCATCTGAGGCCGATCCGCTGAGAATGGCTACTTCAACCATTGATTCGTCATCCACACTTATATCCCGTCATTATTAAAATACTATGGGCTGATAATATGGAAAAAGAACCTCTCCTGATGCTTCCCGGGCCGGTCCCCATGCCAGAACGGGTTCGAATGGCAATGGTACGACAGGCCATCAACCACCGTGGGGCAGAATTCGGGGCAGTCTATGCAGATTGTGTCCGGGTTCTGAAAGAGACCTTTGGTACGAAAAACGATCTTTTTGTGATCAGCGGCTCCGGCACTGCAGCGATGGAAGCAGCGGTAGCCAATTTTGGAGGCGGGCTGACTATTGCCTGCCTCGAGAATGGAAAATTCGGAGAACGGATGTTCAAGATTGCCCAGCGGTACGGTACAGCGAAGGCAGTTCGTTCGGAATGGGGCACCCCGCTTGACCTTGCAGCACTTGAGCGCCAGCTCGCTGATGGTGCAGGGATGGTGACGCTTGTGCACAATGAGACCTCCGCAGGGATCAAAAATCCGGCCGAGAAGGTTGGCAGGCTTGCCAGGGAATATGATGCGCTCTTCGTGATGGATGGCATCACCTCCATCGGAGGAGATGAGGTGCATGCCGATGCCTGGGGGGCAGATATCGCGGTCGTGGGTTCGCAGAAATGCCTGGCAGCTCCTGCAGGCCTCTCAGCCATATCGGTCAGTGAGCGGGCATGGGAGCGGCTCTCGGAGAAAAGGCCATACTATCTGGACCTTGCCGCATACCGGAAAAGTGCCTCGGCAAAGGTGATGGAAACACCGTACACCCCGGCAGTTCCCCTCTTTCTCGCCCTCCGCGAGGCATGCCTGATCGTTGAAGAGGAAGGGTTTGCTACAAGGATTGCACGCCACAGGAAGATGGCTGATGCGGTGCGGAGTGCAGTTACCACGTGGGGACTTGACCTCTTCCCGAAACTTGACGGGGATCATGCCTATTCGAACACCGTAACTGCGACCTGCCTGCCACAGGGAGTAGAGGACAGCACATTCCGGGGGGCGATAAAGAAGATGGGAATCGAGATAGCAGGCGGTCAGGACCACCTCAAGGGAAAGATCTTCAGGATTGGTACAATGGGGGCAACAGGTGCGCCGGAGATTCTTGCCACGCTCTCGGCAGTCGAGTACGCGCTTGCGAAGCAGGGAGTCCGTCTGGCAGGAAGTGGGGTCAAGGCTGCCGCTGAGGTACTGGGATGAAGATCGGGATTGCCGATACTACCTTCTCAAGGGTGAACATGGGCGGGATGGCGGCCGATGAATTGAAAAGAAATGCCAGTGTCACGTTAGAGAGGGTGACCGTACCCGGGATCAAGGATCTCCCGGTCGCGTGCAAGAAGCTGATAGAAGAGCGGCACTGCGGCCTGGTCCTGGCTCTTGGGATGCCGGGAGGAAAAGAGAAGGACCGGATGTGTGCCCATGAGGCATCAACCGGGCTGATCACCTGCCAGCTCATGACAAATACCCATATCATAGAGGTCTTTGTGCATGAGGACGAAGCAAAAGACGACCGGGAACTCGCCTGGCTTGCCGAGCAGCGGACCCGCGAACATGCGAAAAATGCCCTGAAACTCGCATTTTTCCCGCAGGAACTGACGAAAGAGGCAGGAACAGGCCAGCGGCAGGGATTTCCCGATGCCGGTCCTGCCCGAAGGTGAATGGAGTGGCATTTGTTTATGAATTATCAGTGGGAGATATCTAGAGAGGGAAAGATATGAACGTGAAACTCGGTTTCGTTGTCTCGGAGTTCAACCGGGATATCACTTATATGATGGAAGTGGAAGGGCGGGAGCACGCCTCGTTCCTTGGTGCCGAAGTGACAGATTGCATGTATGTCCCGGGAACCTATGATATGCCCCTTGCCGTGAAAAGGATGCTGAAGAAGGGACTGGTGGATGCGGTCGTCACGATAGGCTGCGTAATTGAGGGTGCCACACAGCACGACGAGATTGTCGTCCAGCATGCTGCCCGAAAAATTATCGATCTCTCCCTTGAATTCGAAAAACCGGTCACACTCGGAATATCAGGACCGGGGATGACACGTCTGGAGGCGAGCGAGCGGATCGATTATGCGAAACGCGCCGTTGAATCTGCCGTAAAAATGTGCCAGAGATTGGCATGAGAGAGCTCTCGAGAATAATTACCGGAATCGCTCCATCTGCAACGCTTGAAATCTCTGAAAAAGCACGGCAAATGCAGCGGCAGGGCTTTGATGTCATCAGCCTTTCGATAGGTGAGCCGGACTTCGATACCCCCGCCCATATCAAGGAGGCCTGTATCCAGGCACTGATTCGCGGGGAGACCCATTATGCTCCGAGCAACGGGATTCCGGAACTGCTCTCGGCAATTTCGACAAAAACGGATCGGGAAAATAAGATACCCTGCACAACCAGGCAGGTTATTGTTACCTGCGGTGCCAAAGATGCCATCTATGATGCCATGGTTGCGGTGCTGAACCCAGGTGATGAAGTGATCATCCTTGATCCGTCGTGGGTATCATATGAACCATGCGTACGGATGGCTGGAGGAAAACCAGTCCACCATCCCCTCAATACTAGGACATTCCAGGTTGATGAGTCAATTCTTGAAAAGATCACTGCAAAGACAAGGATGATTGTGATCAATTCCCCGTCAAATCCGTCCGGGGCAATCCTTACCCGGCCATCGCTTGGCCTGATCGCCGACCTGTGTGAGGATTATGATCTTTTCTCGCTTTCCGATGAGATATACGAGAAACTGATCTATGGCAAGGACCACATCTCCCTTGCATCGATTCGGGACATGGCGGAGCGGACCATCACGGTGAACGGATTTTCAAAGGCATATGCTATGACGGGTTGGAGACTTGGATGGGCTGTTGCCCCGACGGTGATTATCAACCAGATGTCCAAGGTGCAGCAGCACTCGATCAGTCATCCGACAACGTTTGCCATGTATGGTGGTGTTGCAGCCCTCACCTCCGACCAGTCATGTGTCGACACAATGCGAAAAGAGTTTAACAGGAGGAGGGATTTCCTCGTGCAGGAGCTGCTCCTGATGGGCTATCCTGTAGCTCCTGCTGAAGGCGCATTCTACGCATTTGTGAATACAGGAGGAGATGATATTGAGACTGCACGGATTTGGCTTGAAAAAGGGCTGGTAGCAGTCACTCCCGGATCTGCATTCAATACTCCCGGGTGGCAGCGGATCTCCTATGCAACCTCAATGGAATGCCTCCAGGAGGCTGTGCGCCGAATCAAAAACCTCACTTGATGTTCAAGCAATTTATTCTCCTCATCCTCATCCCTCTTCCAAACATTAAACCTCAAACCCCTCGTTTTCAACTTATTATTACATGGGGGCTGCAAGAATTGACAATAATCCGTATTTCCTTGAAAGGTCTGTGTCCGGTCAATACCTCTTTTTCTTGAATCCACATTACCCACCGCTATACTCCTGGTTGCTGCGAAGGAGAGATAAAGGATCGAATGCCACCTTTATCCGGACATACTGCATCAAGTGGGATGCCTGTTCCTATGGGAAACAACAGCCTGGGGTGCTATCATGATCACCATCTACAAGACCGGTGAGCGAAATGGCCTTGAGACCATCACTTCTTACGAGAGCGGTGCATGGGTGAACGTTGTCAACCCGAGCCCGGCTGAGATTGAAGACCTGATAACACGGTTCAGTATTCCAACGGATTTTCTCACCGATCCTCTCGATGTCGATGAACGGGCTCGTATTGAACGGGAGGAGGGAAATACTCTCATCGTTCTCCGGACCCCCCGTCGGGAAGCCACCGAAGCCGATATTCCCTTCACCACGCTTCCGGTCGGTATTATCCTTACACAGGGCCTGGTCATCACTATCACCCTGACCGAAGTCGATGTGGTCCAGGAGTTCCTGAACGGAAAAGTCCGGAACTTCTCGACAGAGAACAGGACACGTTTTGTCCTCCTTCTCTTCCTCCGCACCTCCCTGATGTTTCTCCGTTATTTAAAAGAGATCAACCGCATGACCAGCGCCATCGAAAATGATCTCCACAAGGCGCTCCGGAACGTGCAGCTGATCAGGCTGCTTAATGCGGAAAAAAGCCTGGTGTTCTTTATCACATCTCTCCGTTCAAATGCACTCATGCTCGAGAAGTTCAACACGTCCGGTTGCATGAAGATGGCTGAAGATGACCGGGATATTTTTGAAGAAGTGGTGATCGAGAACAAGCAGGCTATTGAGATGGCAAATATCTATACAAGCATCCTTTCGGGTATGATGGACGCCTTTGCTTCCATCATCTCAAATAACCTGAACGTGATCATCAAGCTCCTAACCACCGTCACTATTATCCTGATGATTCCGACACTTGTGGCAAGTATCTATGGGATGAACGTCGAGCTGCCATTCCAGCACAGCCCTTACGCGTTCCTTATAGTAATCGCCTTCTCTATCCTGGCCTCAGTAATCGGAATTGCCTTTTTCTGGAGAAAGGAGTTCTTTTGAGCAAATAACCTCTCTGCGGCAGGACCCCTCCCTCCCTTGATAGACACAGGGGAATGTTGATAGACTTACAACTCAAAAATTACTCTGATTCATATGAAAGGGATGCTACCGTTACTCCTTCTTCGCCCCGACGCATTTTTCAGTGAACGGATAAAGGAGGCTGAGGATCTGAAGATTCCCGGAATTATTGTGATAATAGGCGCAATCATCGCTGCGGCTGGAGCGTACCTGCTGTCCGGAATTTATACAGGTTTGTTTTCCGCGGCTGCAGGAGAGGGTATGGCTTCAGTAATGGGAATTATCAGTGCAATATCTGCATTTTTTGCCTTTATCATCATCTGGTGGCTCATTTTTTCGGGTGTATTCTATCTTCTCTCCATGGCTTTTACAGGAAGCGGCACATTCAGGCGTACTCTCGAATTCGTAGGATATGGTCTTGTTCCTGTCATCATAGGGGTGATCATTTCCGCCATTGTATCCCTCTATTATCTCCCCATGGTAGAAGTACCAGTCATCTCAAATATCCAGGATCCTGCCGCTGTGCAGCGTGTCATGAGCGATATTCTTGCGGATCCGGCATTCCGGGAGTATACCCAGATCTCATCTATCCTCTCGGTAATCTTCCTTGCATGGAGTGCTAACCTCTGGATCTTTGGTATCAGGCATGCGCGGGCCCTTTCATTTCGTAATGGCATCATCGTGGTTCTTATTCCCGTCGTCATTTTTGCGATCTATACCCTGTATATGGCGTTTATCGGAACGCCTTTTATCGGAGGATCGTGATGAAATCGAGTATTGTACTGGTAATTTTCGGATTGATTGCCTGTTCCCAGTTCATTCCCCTTGTGGTAGCCCAGGACACTGGCGATGGCGCAGCTCAGATCGAGGTTTCGAGCGTCGATATCAATCCCGGCGTTTTCTTTGAGGGTGATACCGGCATCGTCACGATAGAGATAGTGAATAACGGACAGGACAGTGTCGCGATACGGAGGGCAACGATGTATGATGCCGATATCTCAATCCTTTCAAGCTCCTATGATACCACGACGAATGTTGGTGCCGGCAACCGGATGCTGTTTACCTTCACCATAAAGGCGGATGTTCCACCCGGGATTTATTACCCAAGTTTCTCCCTCGACTTCCGTGATGCCGGGTACCTCCGGTATCCGGTCCAGGTTCGCGTGGAAAACGATCCACTCGAAATTTCAGTCCTCAATAAACCCGATTCTTATAGCGTTGGAAGAAAGGAACAGATCGATATCATGGTGGGGAATCCGAGGGATAATTCCGTTGGGAGCGTGATTGTCCATTTCCGGGGAGCTGCTCTCGATCCGGCCCCCTCGAGTTCCTTTATTGGGACTCTGGATCCTGATCAGGCCCGGCAGGTCTCGCTCAATATCACCCCACAGGAGTCAACCAAGCTTGATATTATTGTTGATTACAAGAATGGGATTAATCCCCATTCTTCTCTCGTATCGCTTCCTATCGTCTTTGGGGAATCAAAAAAGCAGGCCGACCCTATTCTCTCAAATATCCTTGTTGAATATGAAAACGGGAAATACACCCTTACCGGGGATGTTACCAACGCAGGTCTTGAAGTGGCAAATTCAGTCGTGCTTTCGGTCGGTGACGGTGCTCAACCAGTGAATCCGTATCGGGAGTATGTTGTGGGATCTCTCCAGCCTGACGATTTCTCAAGTTTTGAGATCACATTCCTTGCCGAAAATACCAGTCAGGTTCAGGTCAACGTAAAGTATCGTGACGTGGACGGCAATCCCTACCAGCGCGCCACTCCGATAGTCATACCTCCCAAGAACAGTGTGAAAGAGCGTTCATCTGGTATTTCACCACCCATCATTGCCGTTATTCTTGTCTCGGTTGCGGTAATTGGGGGTGCCATCTGGTACTCATGGAAGAAGCGATAAATTTGGAGTGTGACGGTGACACCATCATCAGGTTCCGCGAGGTGACTAAAGTATACCCCCTTCCGGGAGGAGATGTGGTGGCACTCGACAAGGTAAGCCTGGACATTGGAAAGGGAGATTTTATTGCCATCATGGGCCCTTCAGGCTCGGGAAAATCTACTCTCCTCAACCTGATGGGGTGCCTTGATACCCCGACGGCCGGCAACCTCTGTATCAAGGGTAGGAACATCCGTGGTATGAGCGATGAAGATCTCACGATTCTAAGGCGGGATTATCTTGGATTCATATTCCAGCAGTTCAACCTTCTCCCATTGCTGACCGCGCTTGAAAATGTACAATATCCCTTGATCCTAAAAACCGGGAGCCGGGAATGCCTCGACCGCTGCAAAGAAGTATTGGAGGCAATGGATCTCGATGAAACACTGTTCTCACATAAGCCCAGTGAATTGTCCGGAGGCCAGCAACAGCGGGTTGCAATAGCGCGCGCACTTGTCAATGACCCCGAGATCCTGCTTGCTGATGAACCGACAGGCAACCTCGATTCAAAAACCGGCGCAGCAATAATGCATCTTCTTGATGATCTCAACAGGAATCGGGGAAAAACGATCATCATGGTCACCCATGATCCATCCATAGCAGAATATGCCCACCGGGTAATACGGATCGTTGACGGAAAGATATCATGAATATGAGGGGATCCAAAGATTCGGGAGAAGGAGCAGTCTATCCATGCATTCCCTGATGTTCTTTGAACTTGCACAGAGGAATGTCAGGCTCCACTGGCTTCGCTCCCTCCTTGCCATCCTTGGAATCATAATCGGAGTAGTGACCATCGTCTCGATGGGAATTCTTGGGAACAGTCTGGTCCTCGCCATCTCTGACAGCCTCTCTACGGTCGGGGACTCAATCATTGTCACTCCCCATGTAGGGGGAATGGGATTTGGGGGAAGTCAGTCCTCCAACCTTCTTTCCGAACGTGATGTTGAACAGATCCGACGTGCAGCCACCCCGCATGTTACCATCCCCGTGTATTCGGGGAGTTCGCGGATGAAGATAGGGTCAGAGGATACGGTAGGAACGGTATACGGTCTCAAATCTGATGACATCCCCCTACTTCTCGAGATTGAAGACGGCTCATTTCTCCGAGGCTCATCCGGTGCAATGGTAGGATCCACTTTTGCTGAAGAGAACGATATCAAGGTCGGATCCCGGATCAACCTTGGAGAGAAGGGATCAGTCAGAGTTGTGGGAATCCTTAAAGAAAGAGGGATGGGATTTGATATCAATCCTGATTTCGGGATTGTTGTCGAAGACCAGTGGTTCCGGCAGGCGTTCGAGCAGGAAGAGTATAACCAGGTTATTGTCAAGGTCAAAGATCTCAATCAGATTGAGGAGGTGAAAGATGCCATTGACCGGACAATGAACCGGAAAGAGACGACTGTTGATGTAATCGATACAAAGGCAATTCTTGAGACGATCCTCACAACGTTTGGCCAGATCTCTATGTTCACCACTGTCATCGGGGGTATATCCCTTATCGTTGCAGGGGTGAGCATTTTGAACATCATGCTGATGTCGGTCACCGAACGGATCAAGGAGATTGGCGTGATCCGGAGTATCGGAACGCAAAGAAAGGAAGTAAGACGCATGTTCCTCTATGAAGCCCTCATCCTGGGCCTTATCGGAAGTGCAATCGGCGGGGCCCTCTCAATTATTGGTGGTTACGCAGTGAGCATGGTGATGCTCCAGACCACCGAGTATCTCTTCGTCCCATCAAGTCTCGTGTATATTGTTTATGGAGTTGGCTTTGGCCTTGGCACAAGCCTCATTTCAGGACTCTATCCGGCGTGGAAAGCATCGAATCTGAATCCGATCGATGCGCTGCGGCATGAATAGGGGTCCAGAAACATGGAACGATTACAGGTAAGTATGCCAAGCCGCAATCAAACCTGTTTGGGATTACCTTTGCTCCAATATGTGAGAGATGTGAGGGAACTCGCTGTACGAAAAGCGAATCGGGATGAGAGTTACCAGTTCATATAGAGGGATTTTGTCCGTGTATAGGAATTGTATGCAGATATACCGTTCTCCCTTCCCAGTCCACTCTCTTTCACTCCGCCAAAAGGAACTTCTGGCGGGAGGGTGAGATGCCGGTTCACCCAGACAATCCCGGCGCCAACCGAAGAAAACACCTCACGAACGATGGACAGGTCCCGTGTCCAGACCGAGGCTCCAAGACCGTACGGAGTGGAATTAGCTTTTATTATCGCAGTTTCGAGATCATTGACAGGAACAATGGGAAGTACTGGTCCGAAGACCTCTTGTTCAAGCAGGATACATTCCGGGACGGTATCGGTCACGAGTGTCGGGGCATAGAAGAATCCGTTCTTAAAGGCTTGACCTGAAAGGACTGTCCCTCCGGTCAGAATGGTACCTTGCCCCTTCCTCTCAACAGTATTGATAAAGGAGATCACCTTGTCAAGTTGTGCCCTGCCTGACAGGGGACCCATGTCGGTACCTGGATCTATGCCATTTCCCACCCTGATCTCGTCCACCTTGCTCTTGAGCCGGATGATAAACTCTTTTGCAATGTCGTGGTGGACGTACAGCCTTTTTACCGCGGTGCAGGTCTGCCCGGCATTATAGAAGCGACCCCTGATTGCACCCGCGACAGCCTTCCCCACATCAGCATCTTTCCAGACGATCATGGGATCGGACCCTCCCAGTTCAAGTGAAAGATCCTTCAGCTGCGATCTGGCCAGTTCCTGAATCCGGCCTCCGGTAATCCTGTCCCCGGTAAATGAGATTTTTCTGACTGCCGGATGCCGTACAATTCCTTCACCCACTACCTCCCCTCTCCCCGTTACTACATTGAGGACCCCTCCTGGGAGACCGGATCGTTCAAGCAGGGATGTGAGGGCTAGACAGGTGAGAGGAGCAGAGGATGAGGGCTTGAAGACAAGGGTATTTCCGGCAAGCAGGGCGGGCGCCACCTTCCATCCCATAATGATAGCAGGCATGTTCCATGGGATGATAGCCCCACAAACCCCCAGGGGCTCTCTCTTCACCAGGGCATCCCCCAGAGAACCCAGGCTTATAAAATCACCCGGCATTGCACCCGATATTCCTGCATAAAATTCAAGGATATTTGCAAAGCCCCTGATTTCATCCACTGAGTCCCGGAGCGGCTTCCCCTGTTCCGTAGTCAGAAGCCTGGCGAGTTCCTGATGTTGTTCCCGGACCGTTCCTGCAGCCCGGTACAGTATCATGCCCCTCTCCCTGACGGTCCGTTTTGCCCAGTTGTCGAAGGCAGTCTGAGCGGAACTGACCGCATCATCCACCTCATAGAGTGTTCCCTCTGGAACCTGGTCAATCTCCTCCCCTGTGGCAGGATTGATCACCGGAATCCACCGCTCATCTGCAGAGGATACCTCCTTTCCTCCGATCTTCATCTGCATGCAGAGAGAGTGTATGTGCAGCTT